>JBBRQR010000001.1:0-38885 GCA_038226115.1 Sphingomonadales bacterium
ATCAGTTTGCCGCGCGGTGGTTGCGCGCTCAGCCAGACGAGATCGATCTTCGCCTTGAACCGGCCGTACGGCTCGACCGCCATCGTCGGGATGCCGGCGCGCGACGCGACCTCGGCAATCGGCAACAGGTCGACGGTGCGGGCGATTTCGAGGTCGGTCATGCCCTTTCCTATCGACGCGGATGACCGACCGCTAGGCCACCGGTCGCCCAGTCGCTTGGTGACAGACCAATGGCCGCGCATTAAGTTGGCGATTAGGCGCTCGTGCGGGCGGTGACGGGGGAAATAATGCCGGTGGCACGATGCGGGTGCGGGGCGCTGACGGCGACCGTTGCCGCGTATTCGTCGATCGTCGCGTTGTGCCATTGCACCGATTGTCAGCGCCGGACCGGATCGCCGTTCGGCGTCGGCGGCTACTACCCGGCTGACGCGGTCGTCATCGCCGGCGACCACCGCGAATGGGCCCGCCCGACCGCAACCGGCGGCAAGCTGGTCAACCGTTTTTGCCCGACGTGCGGGTCGACCGTGTTCTGGACAACGGGCAAACATCTTGGCCTGATCGGCATCGCCGCCGGATCATTCGCCGATCCCGCCTTCCCACCGCCGATCAGATCGGTATGGGAGGCGCACAAGGTTGCGTGGGTGCAAACCCCTGCGCCGCAACATTTTGATCTTGGAGCGTCGTGATGAAACTGGTTCTGGCCGTCAGCGTCCTCCTCGCGAGTCCGGTGCTGGCGCGCGCGCCGAGCGTCCCTGCGGCCGACGCGCCACAGCTTGCCGCCCTCGGCACCAGCGCCGTCGGGCTGAAATCGACGACCGCGACTGTGCCGGGGACGGCGCGCAGCCTCGCGGTCATGGTCTGGTATCCCGCCGCCGCCGGCGGCACCCCGACAACCTACCGCCGCCACCTCGAACCCGTGACCGGCGCAGCGCTCGATATCACCACCGACGGCATCGCCGTCGCCGATGCGGCTCCGCTCGCCGGACGCTTCCCGCTCGTGGTGATCAGCCATGGCTTCGGCGGCTGGGCGGCGGGAATGACCTACCTCGCCGAAAACCTCGCGTCGAAGGGCTATGTCGTCGCCTCGATCGAACATGCCGACGGCCAGGGCGGCGGCGGCGGAGCGGCGGGATTGGTTCGCGTCGCGGGGTCGATCATCAACCGCGCCCGTGATCAGCAGGCAGTGATCGCCGCGCTCAGCGCCCGCGCCGCCGAGCCGAAGGACGCGATCGGCAGCCATATCGACGCTGCCAATATCGCCGTCATCGGCTATTCGATGGGCGGTTTTGGCGCGGTCGCGACGGCGGGGGCGCCGTACGACAAGGCGGCGCCGTCGCTTGCCCCGCTCGGCGGCCTGCTCGACGATCAGACCGTGCGGACGCCGGTTCCCGGACTGAAGGCGGTTGTCGCGATCGCGCCATGGGGCGGGCAGCCGCAGTATCGCGCGTGGACCGAGGCGGGTATGCGCGGGCTGGCCGTCCCCAGCCTGTTTATCGCCGGCGACCGCGACGACGTGTCGATCTACGCCGACGGCATCCACTGGCTCTACGACCATGCCGTCGCGTCGAACCGCTGGTTGCTGACCTACGCCCACGCCCGCCACAACGTCGGCGGCAACCCGCCGCCGCCCGAGACGCTGGCGCGCCCCGACCTCGCCGAAAACTTCGCCGAGCCGGTGTGGCGCAGCGATCGGATCAACGCGATCAATCAGCATTTCGTCACGGCGTTCCTCGACCGCTTCCTCAAACGCGACACCGCGCACGGCGCGTTCCTCGACGTGCCGACGGTTGATAGCGACGCGGCGACGTGGCCGGCGGCTGGGCCGGGCTTCGCGACGTCGGCGCAGGCGGGATACTGGCCCGGCTTTCAGAAGCGTTGGCTGCTCGGCCTCGAATTGCGGCATGATCCGGCGCGGTGACGGCGACGCCGCGGCGGACGTTTCTCACGCTCGACGGATTGCGCGGGGTTGCGGCGATTGCAGTCGCGTTCCGCCACATCCCCGATAACGCCATCGCGCTGTGGACGCCTGAAAGCTATCTCGCGGTTGATCTGTTCTTCATGCTCAGCGGCTTCGTCCTCGCCCACGCCTATGCCGATCGGCTGGCGCGCGGAATGGGGGTCGCCGAATTCGCCGTCGTCCGACTGATCCGCCTCTATCCGTTGTACCTGATCGCCAGCCTGATTACGCTCGCGCTGGTCTTCGTCCCCGCGCTGCCCGGTCACTATCACTCGCCGATCCCATCGCTGCGGACAGTTATTCTCGCAGTGCTGTTCGTGCCGACCATCGCGCCGCATGAGAAGATCGGGCTGTTCCCGCTGATCGGTCCGGCGTGGTCGCTGTTCTTCGAATTCGCCGTTAACCTCGTCTTCGCGGTGCTGGCGACACGGCTTAACCCGCGTCGCCTCGCGCTCATCGTGGCGGGCGGGGCGGCGCTGCTGATCGTCGCCGTCGCCCATTTCAACGCAATCGACATCGGGTGGAGTCAGGACAACGCGTGGGGCGGCTTCGGGCGCGTCGGTTTCGGCTTTTTCGCCGGAGTCGCGGTCTATCGCCTGTGGCAGGCCGACGCACTGCCATGGCTGCGGCTCCCGGCATGGGCTGCGGCGCTCGCCGTCATCGCAATGTTCATGCTCGCGCCGGTCCGGCACCTGGCCTTATCCGATACGCTCTTCGTCTTGCTCGTCATGCCGCCGCTGATCCTCGCCAGCGCGCGGGCCGAGCCGGGGCGATGGCTGGCGCGACCGTTCGCGCTGCTCGGCGCGGCGTCGTATGCGATCTACGTTCTGACCAACCCGGTCGATCAATGGGTTGAAACACTGCTGCCATGGGAACAAGTGAACCGCTACGCCGGCCTTGGCTCAACCGGGGCGGTTGTGCTCGTCGCCGCGATTGCCGGGCTCGCCTTGATCCTCGACCGCGTGGTCGATCGTCCGGTCCGCTCGGCACTCGGTCGCGCATGGCGGCAACGCGCGGGGTCAGCGGCAGCTAACCCCGCCACGATCGATTGCGCGCCCGCCAATCCCGCCACCAAGCGCGCCGAGAACCGCGCCTAGGGTCTTCGACCCGCGCGGCGCAATCGCATTGCCAAGCACCCCGCCGCCGAGCGCGCCGATAAGGAGCCCGGTCGTGCCGTCATTGCGGCGGCAATAATAGCGGCCATCGCCGCCACGATAAATGCGGTCGTTCTGGCTCAGCCGTTGCTCCGGGTAACTACCCTGACGGTAATATCGTTCGGGCGCATAGTTGCCGTAGCGCGGGTCGGGACGATTATAATCATAGGCCGCGTAGCCGCTGCGATCGATGATGCGCTGGTCGGCGTACCGACGGTCGTCGTGCTTGTACCAACCTTTGTGCTTGCCGTTATCGTGGTGGTCGCCGTCGCCCTTGTCGCCGCGATCACCGCGTTCTCCCTCGTCACCGTGATTGCCGTGACCATGGCCCGGATCGGCGAGCGCAGGTGAACCCGTCACTAGCCCAAGCGCAACCGCTGCTAAAATAATCGAACGCATGATGATCTCCAATTGTAACGGCGGTTAAACGAGCCGTGCGCGACAATGGGTGCAAACGCAGTGTGCGGCGGGACTACCACAGCGGCGCAACAGCGCTTAGATAGGGGCGACGAACCTGACAGGGACCAACATGGCCAGCGAAGCACCGATTGTCCTCACGCCGCCAACGGCGGTCGCGCCGATTGCCCCGGCAAAGGCGGCGGGCCTCGTTCCCGTCAGCGACAAGGCGGCGAGCGAGCTTGAGGCGCGCGCGACGACGTTTGTCACCGATCTTGTCGCGCTTGACGCCGCCAGCCCCGAATTCGGGCGTAAGGTCGACGAACTGACTGCGCTCGGCGCGAAGCAGATCGCCGATGCGGCGGGTCAGACCAACCGCTTCCTTGATCGCCCGGTCCGCGCGATGGACAAGGACAGCGGTATCGGTTCCGACCTGACCGCGCTGCGCCAGACGGTCGAGGACCTCGACCCGTCGAAGCGCGGCAAGCTGACCAGCCGCAAGAAGATTTTCGGTCTGATCCCGTTCGGTGGCGACAAGCTCCGCGACTATTTCGACAGCTACAAGTCGGCGCAGAGCCACATTTCGACGATCCTCGAGCGGCTGAAGGACGGCAAGGATGAATTGCTGACCGACAATGCCGCCGTCGATGTCGAGCGCGCAAACCTGTGGGACAAGATGGGCAAGCTTGAGCAGATGGTGCTCGTATCGAAGACGCTCGACGCCAAACTCGAGGATAAGGCGAACGAGCTCGACTATACCGATCCTGCGAAGGCGAAGGCGATCCGCGAAAGCGCCTTGTTCTACGTTCGCCAGCGGACGACCGACCTGCTCACCCAGATGGCGGTCAGCGTGCAGGGCTATCTCGCGCTCGACCTCGTCAAGAAGAACAATGTCGAACTTATCAAAGGCGTCGACCGCGCGTCGACGACGACCGTCGCCGCGCTACGCACCGCTGTCACCGTCGCGCAGGCGCTGACCGCGCAGAAATTGGTGCTCGAACAGATTACCGCGCTTAACACGACGACGGCCAAAATGATCGACGGGACCGGCGAACTCCTCCGTACCCAGACCGGCGTCATCCACCAGCAGGCGGCGAGTTCGACGATTCCGATCGAGACGCTCCAGCGCGCGTTCCAGAACATCTACGCAACGATGGACGCGATCGACACGTTCAAGGTCCAAGCGCTCGCCAGCATGAAGACGACAGTCGACACGCTCGGGACCGAGGTCGAGAAATCGCGCGGCTACATCGCCCGCTCGGCGGGGCAGGCGCAGTTGAAGGCCCCGTCGCCGGTCGCCGCGATCAGCTCATCGTTCGCCCCCGTCTGATGGCGCGCGCGCGCGACCCCGAGGAGATGCTGGCGCGCGCGAGCGACGTGCTCGACCGCTGGCCGCTGACCGCGCCGCTGGCGCAGGGGCTGCGCGAAGGGCGAGCGGGGCGCGATGCCGTGCGTCGCCGTGCCGAACGCAAGGCGCGTCGCATCGGCCAGAAAGCGCTGCGGATGGCGCTTATGGTCGTCGCGGTCATTTTTGCGACGATCTTCTACGGCGTCGCGATCGGCCCGATCGGAGTCGGCTCGCTGATGCTGATCGTGCTCGCCACGATGTGCGCGATGGTCGCGCTGGCGACGTTTCCGCGCGATACCGCGCCCGAGCCGATGAAGCTCGCGACGGCGCGGCCCGACGTTCTTCCGGCGCAGGTCGACCAGTGGCTTGACGCCAAGCGCCGCGCACTTCCCGCGCTCGCGGCACCGAAGGTCGACGCGATCTCGGCGCAGCTTGCCGCGCTTGCACCGCAGATGGCGAAGGTTCCGGCGGGCGACCCGACCGCGCTCGAACTCAACCGCCTGCTCGGCAAGCACCTGCCCGAACTCGTCGACCGCTATGAAAATGTCGCTCCGGCGCAGCGCAAAGTCGCGTCGACCCCCGGCGGCCCAACGATCGAGCGCCAGCTCGTCGACGGCCTCGGCCTGATCGAGGCCGAACTTGTCCGCGTCAACGACGACCTCGGACGCCAGGACCGCGATGCGTTCGCCGTCCAGGGCAAGTTTCTCGAAAACCGCTACGGTAAGGACGGGACATTATGACTTTCCCCTCCCCTTCAGGGGAGGGGCGAGAGACGGCGCAGTCGGTCCGGGGGTGGGGCTGCGCGCGCTGCGCACTCGGGTGCGCCCTCGCTCCCCACCCCCGGGCCCTCCCTTGAAGCTGAGGGGTGCCATGTTCGACGTTATCGTCCTCGGTGCCGGTGCAGCGGGCATGATGGCCGCCGCCACTGCGGGCGCGCGCGGGCGGCGGGTGCTGCTGCTCGACCACGCCGATGCGCCGGGGAAGAAGATCCTGATTTCGGGCGGCGGGCGGTGCAATTTTACCAACCTCGGTGCCGCTCCCGAACGCTTCCTGTCGGCGAACCCGCATTTCGCGCGCTCGGCGCTTGGACGCTATATGCCCGCCGACTTCGTTGCGCTCGTCGAGAAACACGGCATCGCCTATCACGAAAAGACTCTCGGCCAGTTGTTCTGCGACGGCAGCGCGCGGCAGATCGTGGCACTGCTGGTCGACGAGTGCGATGCGGCGGGCGTCGACGCACGCTACAGTCACTGCATCACCGAAGTCGCCCATGATGGCACCGGCTTCCGCGTCGTCACCGACCACGGTGACTTCTCGGCCCCCGCGCTAATCCTCGCCACCGGCGGTCCGGCGATCCCCAAGCTCGGCGCAACCGGCTTCGCCTATGACATCGCCCGCCAGTTCAGCTTGGCGGTCGAGCCGCCGCGCCCCGGCCTCGTGCCACTGACCTTCGCCGCCGACCTCCTCGACCTGTGCCGTGCCTTGAGCGGCGTCGCGGTCGATGCCGTCGTGCGGGCGGGCGCGACCGCCTTCCGCGAAGCTCTGCTGTTCACCCATCGCGGCCTGTCGGGGCCAGCGGTGTTGCAGGCGTCGTCGTATTGGGGCGGCGGGCCAATCACCCTCGACCTCGCGCCGGGAACCGATGTTCCCGCCTTCCTCCGCGACCGCCGACGGAGCCGACCCAAAGCCGAAGGCGCGACGATCCTCGCCGAGATCCTGCCCGCCCGCCTCGCCGCCGCGCTCGGTCCGCGCCTTGGTCTGGGCGGGACGCTCGCCAACCTCCCCGACCGCGCGCTCGACACGGCGGCGGCGGGCATCGCCGCTTGGGGCGTCACTCCCGTCGGCACCGAGGGCTTTGCCAAGGCCGAAGTCACCGCCGGCGGCATCGCCACCGACGGCCTGTCGTCGAAAACGATGGGCGCAAAGACCGTCCCCGGCCTGTTCGCCATCGGTGAGGCAGTCGACGTGACCGGCTGGCTCGGCGGCTACAACTTCCAATGGGCGTGGGCGAGCGGGGCGGCGGCGGGGAACGCGGTTTAAGGTTCCTCTCCCCAAGGGGGAGAGGGGATGATAGACCTCGCTTCGGGGAGACGATCGCACATGAAATTCTGGCAGAAGTCCGCGCTCGGCGTCGTCGGGGTCATCGTCCTGATCGCCATTGGGCTGATGGTGTGGGAACCCCTTGCCGACCCCAGTCCCGTCGCCGATTCGGCCACCGCCCATAGCGCGCGCATCCGCCGCGATAATTTCGGCGTGCCGCACATCGACGGGTCGACTGACGCCGACGTTGCCTATGGCCTCGCCTATGCCGAAGCCGAGGATGACTTTGCCACGATCGAGGAGCTTCTCGCGGCGATACGCGGGCGTTCGGCGGCAATCAGCGGGGCCGATGGTGCGAAGATCGACTATATCGGCGCGCTTATCGACGCGCAGGGGCAGGCGGCGCGCGGCTACGCGACGCTGTCGCCCGCGACCCGCGCGCTCGTCGAGGCCTATGCCAGCGGCCTCAACCATTATGCCGACACCCATTCGTCGGAGGTCCGGCTGTCGCGGCTGTTCCCCGTTACCGGGCGCGATGTCGTTGCCGGGTTCGCGCTCCGCTCGCCGTTCTTCTTCGGCCTCGACCGGACGCTCGGCGCGCTCGCCGCCGACAAACTGCCGCCGCGCGACGGGTCGCCCGCCGACGAGCGCGGGTCGAATGCCTTTGCCATTGCGGGCAAGCGGTCCACCGATGGCGTCACCCGGCTGGTCTCGAATTCGCACCAGCCGTGGACCGGCGGGGTCGCGTGGTACGAGGTCGTCCTTCATTCGGGCCAAGGCTGGCATTTCGCCGGGGCACTGTTCCCCGGCGCGCCGTTCGGACTGGTCGGGCATAACGACACGCTCGGCTGGACCAATACCGTCAACCGTGGCGACTTGATCGACACCTACCGCTTGGTCCTCGACGGCGACAGCACGCATTACCGCTACGACGGCCAGTGGTTGCCGCTCGAGACGCACCGCGTCTGGCTCCACGTCCGGTTCGGGCCATTCGTGATCCCGGTCCCCAAGACGATCGCCCGGTCGCGACAGGGGCCGGTCGTTGTGAACAAGCTCGGCAGCTTCGCCGTCCGCTATGCCGGGTTCGGCGATGTTCGGCAGGTCGAACAATATTACCGGCTCAACAAAGCGAACACTCTCGCCGAATGGAGGAGCGCGATGGCGATGCAGGCGGTCCCGGCGACGAACTTCGTCTATGCCGACGCCGCCGGGCACATCGCGTATATCTACAACGAACGCTTTCCCCACCGCGCGCCCGCGTTCGACTGGCGTGGAGTTTTGCCCGGTGACACGAGCAAAGCAGTGTGGACGAGCTATGAGCCGGTCACTGCCGACCCGACCTATGTCGACCCGGCGAGCGGGTGGCTGGCGAACTCGAACAACACGCCGTTCGTCGCGACCGGCGCGGGCGATAATCTCGACCCGAGTGCTTTCTCGCCGCTGCTTGGTATCGAGACGTACATGACCAACCGCGCCTATCGCTTTCGCGACCGCTTTGCCGCGCTCGGGACGGCGAAGATTAGCCGCGCCGATCTGATGGCGATCAAGTTCGACAAGGCCTATTCGCGCGAAGGCTGGGCCGGGGTGTGGCTCGCGCGGGTGCTTGCCGTCGATCCGAAGGGCGACAAGGACGTTGCGGCGGCGCAGGCGTTGCTCAAGACATGGGGCTGGACGCTCGACGGGACCAACCGCGCCGACGCGCTGGCGATGTTTGTCCTGTCATCGGCGGCGGGTCAGGGGTATCGCGGCGACCCGCTGCCCGATGCGGCAGTCAGGTTGAAGGCCGACGTCGCCTTCCTGCTGACCCACGCCCACCGCCTCGACCCACCGCTGACCGACGTCCTGCGGATCGTTCGCGGAACGACCGACGTGCCGGTCACCGGCGGCCCCGACGCGCTGCGCGCGATTTATACCCACGAGGATGACGCGACCGGCAAGCGCGTGGGCTATAACGGCGACAGCTATGTCATGGTCGTCGAATGGGGCGCGGACGGGAAAGTGCACTCCGAGTCGATCCAGCCCTACGGTGCCGCGATCGAGCGACCGGCATCGCGCCACTATAGCGACCAGGCCGCGCTCTTTGCCGCTGAGAAGTTCAAGCCGGTGTACTTCGACGACGCCGCCCTCGCGGGTCATATTGAACGCGACTATCGACCGTAAAGTGGTTTGGGGGGTATCTCCCTAAAATCAGCTTTAGGCGATCGCTATGTCCGTGACACGACGCGAACCGGCGCAATCGGCGCAAAAGCCGCGGTAGGTGACTTCTGCCTCATCAATAACAAAGCCGTCGGCAATCTGAACATCCGAACGGAACGTCGTATCGCTCGCTGTATCGACATCGAACACCGTATTGCAGATCCGGCAAACGAAATGATCGTGATTGTCGTGCGCGCGGGTCTCGTAAAGCATCGGGCCGCCATCGATCGTCAGGCGCCGTAACAGGCCGGCCCCGGTAAGGTCAGCGAGACAGTCGTAGACCGCCTGATGCGACACGCCGGGCAGCACGGCGGCAACCTCCGCCAAAACGACGGTGGCGCTGACGTGCTGCCGAACACGCACGGCGTCGAACACGGCAACACGCTGCCGCGTTACCCTTAGTCCGGCATCGCGAATGGCGGAACGCACGTCCATCGGACGAATTAACCCCTTTTCTTGAATCATTCAAAAGAGTACGGCTCAGAGATAACATAACGGGAGGATCGATAATGTTCCAGAATTTACGCGCCGCTGCGATGGCGGCGGTGTCTATTACCGCGCTCACGGTTGCAGTTGCCGCCACCGCGCAACTACCGACACCGCGTCCGACGCCCGTGGTCAATCCCTTGGCCCCGGCACCGGTGACCAGCGAAGACCGCGTCACGGGCAAGACCAATCAACAATGGTGGCCCAACCGGCTCGATCTGACCGAATTGCGCCGCAATGAGCAGAACAGCAGCCCTTACCGCAATTTCGACTATGCCCGCGAATTCAGCGCGCTCAACCTCAAAGCCGTCAAGGCTGACATCGCGCAGGCGTTGACCACCTCACAGCCGTGGTGGCCCGCCGATTATGGCAATTACGGCCCGTTCATGATTCGCCTCGCGTGGCACGCGGCCGGTACCTACCGCGCCGCCGACGGGCGCGGCGGCGAGGATGGCGGGCAACAGCGGTTCGAACCGCTGTCGAGCTGGCCCGACAACGCCAACCTCGACAAGGCGCGCCGCCTATTATGGCCGATCAAGCAGAAATATGGCCGCGCCCTGTCTTGGGGCGACCTGATCATCCTGACCGGCAACGTCGCGCTCGAACAGATGGGCTTCAAGGTCATCGGCTTTGCCGGGGGGCGGGTCGACGACTGGGCGTCGGAAAATATCTTTTGGGGCGACGAGCGCGAGATGAAAGCCGTCAAGCGTTACGACGCGGCGGGCAAGCTGATCGAACCGCTGGCGGCGAGCGTGATGGGGCTGATTTACGTCAATCCCGAGGGCCACCTCGGCAACCACGACCCGGCACAGGCGGTCGCCGACACGCGCGCGACCTTCGCCAACATGGGCATGGACGACCGCGAAACCGTCGCGTTGATCGCGGGTGGCCACACGATCGACGCGAAACCGTCGCGTTGATCGCGGGTGGCCACACGATCGGCAAGGTCCACGGCGCGCACGACGCCAAGGCGTGCCAGGGCAAGGAGCCTGCCGCCGCGACGATCGAGCAGCAGGGTTTTGGCTGGCGCAGTTCGTGTGGCACCGGCGTCGGCAAGGATGCGATCACGTCGGGACTCGAGGGTGCGTGGTCGCAGGAGCCAACGCGGTTTACCAACAATTACAATGACAACCTGCTTAAGTTCAACTGGGTGAAGGTGAAGAGCCCCGGGGGCGGCGTTGTGTGGAACCCCGACACGCCCGCGGCGGCGAAGCTCGCACCGGACGCTTTTGATGCCAAGCTGCGCCACCCGCCGATGATGTTGACGACCGATGTGTCGCTCAAGGTCGACGCTGCGTATCTGGCGACGGTCGAGCGGTACCGTGCCCATCCCGACCAGTTCAAGGACGAGTTCGCCGACGTCTGGTTCAAGCTAACCCACCGCGACCTTGGCCCCAAGACGCGCTATCTCGGCAGCGAAATCCCGGCGCAGGATTTCGTCTGGCAGGATCCGGTGGCGGCGCCGTCTGGCAAAGCGATCTCAGATGGCGAAGTCCGCGACCTGAAAAAGCAGGTCATGGCGACCGGCCTCAGCGTGCCGCAGCTCGTGCGGACGGCGTGGGCGGCGGCGGCGACGTTCCGCAATACCGACTGGCGCGGCGGAGCCAATGGTGCTCGCCTCGCGCTCGCCCCGCAGCGCGACTGGGCGGTCAACGATCCCGCCGAACTGGCGGTTGTGCTGCCGAAGCTCGAAGCCATCCGCGACCGCTTCAATCACGGCCATGACAATCGCCCGGTATCGCTCGCCGACCTGATCGTTCTCGGCGGCTTTGCCGCGATCGAGAAAGCGGCGTCCGACGGCGGCGTCACGCTCGACCTGCCGTTCAAGGCGGGGCGGACCGACGCGAGCCAGGCGCAAACCGACATCAAGAGCATCAACTATCTCGAGCCGAAGGCCGACGGGTTTCGCAATTATTATCGCCCCGGCCAGCGTCTGACGCCGCCCGAGGCGCTGATCGACAAGGCGAGCACGCTCGGGCTCAACACGCGTGAAATGACGGTCCTCGTCGTTGGCATGCGCGTGCTGGGGGCGAACGAAAGCCAGTCGACGGCAGGCGTTCTGACCGACCGTCCGGCGGTGCTCAGCAACGACTTCTTCACCAACCTGCTGAGTATGGACGTGGTGTGGACGAAGGCTGATCCGCAGGGAGCGCTCTACACTGGCACCGACCGGGCGAGCTCGCACGTCAAATGGCAGGCGACTCCGGTCGACCTGATCTTCGGTTATAACAGCGAACTCCGTGCGGTCGCCGAGGTCTATGCGACGAAAGATGCTCAGCGGCTATTCGTCGACGACTTCGCGGCGGCATGGACCAAGGTGATGAACAACGATCGCTTCTGAGTTCGTTTCAGGGACGCGAGACACGCCCGGTGCGTGCCTCGCGTCGTGTTTGACTATCGCCCGGCGGGTCTCAACGGCGGGCTCACTGAAACTGCATCGGCTACCCAATAAAGCTGTCCGGTGGCCTTGGCGCGGAAGAAGGCCTCCATCTCTGGGCGGGTGAACGGGCGTGAGCCGACGCGCCCGAACACCGCCATCTGGTTGCCGCTTTCGTCGACGGCGCGGTCGCGGTCAAGGCCCTTCGACAGGCCCAGCGCCGGCCACGGTGTCTTCGCCCACGCGATCAGTTCGGGGCGCGGTTCGGGAGAGAAGCCGTAGAAATTGGTCTGGCTGGCAGGCGATGTCAGCTGCAGCACCTTGAGGCCATTGGCGCCGTCCGCGACATAGGCGAACAGCGAGGCGTTGGTCGTGCCGACGATAACGTCCTCGGCATCGCTGATCTTGCCGCCCGCCGTCTCGAGCTTGAACAACTTGGGGGCTTCGGCGCGGGTGATATCGACGATTGCGAGGCCCTGTCCCTTGGCGGCGACATAGGCATAGGTCCGCGCGAGATACAGCTTGCGCGCGTCGGCGAGCGGCACCGTCGCAGGAAGCAAGTGCGGGTGTGCCTGATCGGTCACGTCCATTACCCGCAACCCTGTCGAATCGGTGACATAGAGATAGCGAAACTGGAGCGCCGACGCTCGTGCATCGGTCAGCGGCACCGTCGTCGCGTGCTTCGGATGGAGCGGATCGCTGATGTCGATGACAACAAGTCCCGCATTGGCGGCGATATACGCATAGTTGCCGCCGAGCGTGATGTGGCGCGCGCCGTCGAGGACGTGGCCGTCGTTCCATGTCAGCGCGCGGCGGAGGAAGTTGTTGCGCGGCTCCTTGTCGGCGAGCGTCCGGACATCGACGAGGATCAGCCCCTCTTCGGCGTCGGTGACAAAGGCGTAATTATAGATCGGGTGAAACGCCTGCTCCTCGTTCAGCGCGCGAAGTTCGGCGGTATTGCGGGTCGGATCGATCGGCTGGCCGGTCGGCAGCGCCATGCAGGTGGCGTTCTTGCTGCCGACGCGCGTGTTTTGGCCGAGCGGCGATACCGGCCCGGTCAGGATGCGTTCGGACACGCTCTTGTTGGCGATCGAGGCGACGTCATAGGCGCGGAAACCCGCCTTGCCCTCGGCGGCGAACAGATATTCGCCGCGCAGCTGGAGGCAGTGGATCGGGCCACCGGCGCGCTTGTGGTTGTTGACGAACTGTTCGGTCGCATTGGTCTCGCCCGACCCGCGCGCCGACTTGTCGAAGATTTCGCCGCGCGTCCAATTTTTCAGCTCGCGACCGTTCTTGTCGATGTGGAGCTTGTACCAGTCGGGGTAGGCGTATTTCTGCAGGTATGATCCGATCACCGCCTGCGGTTCGCGCCACTCGGTGACGCGGATCGCCGACAGGCCACCATCCTCGCCGACCCATGCATTCAGGCCGACGAAATTGATGTAATTGGTCCCGAGCAGCAACAGCTGCGCCATCCACGCATTATTATCGCCTGCCTGCGACAGGTGGCAATCGGTGCAGGTCTTCGTCTCGACCCGCCGCTCGGTGTGCGGATAGTGCGGCGCGAACGCCTGGCTCGAGAAGCCGCCCGCCGAGATCGGCGGCTGTTGGACATAAATTCGGTCGCGATTGACGTTGGTCGATGAGAGCACCAGCGCCGACGTCGAGCGGACCGGCGCGATGATATTGCCCTTCGTCGTCATATGCTTGCCAAGCTGGAAGATGTCGTCGCGCGCGACTTCGGGGTTGTAGCTGGCCCAGTTGCGCGTCTCGCCGCCCTCGTATTTGTGGATGTCGGTCTTCCAGTTCGCCTCGATCGGCAGGTGGCAGCCGCCGCACGACGTCGTCCACGCAAGGTGGCACGAATAGCACGCCATATTACTGTCCGAATGCGCGCGGGCTTCGGTCGCGACTTGCTGGCCCCAGCCCATTTGCCCGTCGGTCGAGACCTTGCCCATCAGCTTTGCGCGGGCGGCCTTGGCATTATAGCGTGGACTGGCGGGGTCGACCGAGTCCTTCACAAGGCTCATTTTCCATTCGATCTTGGGATCGATGATCGATCGCTGGATGAGTGTCCGCTGCCCGTCGCGCGTCACCCATTCGAAGCGTAATTGACCATCGGGGTTCCGCAGAAGCGACAGATCCTTGCCCTCGGGCCGCGCCGCAAGGTTAGACGTTCGTAGCGTCGGATAGGTGTCGGCGGTGCCGTGGCAATCCTTGCAGCCGATCTCGACCGCATTCGCCACTTCGCCGATGATCAATCCCGAGCCGTGGCTGTCCTGCGCGAAATGGCAGTCGGCGCACTGCATCCCGACTTCGGCGTGGATCGACATCATGTGGACCACCTTGCCCGGCTGCGCGCCGACGGGAGCGAATTTGGGCACGCCCGTCTTGCGCCATTTCTCGGGGTCGTCGGGGCTGATGATATGCGCGGTGTCGGTGCCGTACGTCGCCATGTTGCCGGCTTCGTCGAGCAGGTTGCCGCTCCGGTCGCGCTTCAGGACCGCGCGGAAATTCCACCCGTGGCCGTGATAATCGGCGAACTGCGTGTCCTTGAGCTTCGGGTTGAGGTCGTAGACGTTGCGCAGGAACTCGGAGTCGCCCCACTTGCCATACGGCGCGGCGGCTTCGGGGTTGCGGTCGAGGATCTCGCGCGAAACCTCGGCGTTCGGATATTTCTGCTTGTCTGGCCACATCGACGGCGCGTCGGATTCGTAGTCCCACATCGTGTAGCCAAGGTAGCTGTTCAGGAACATGTTCGGCTGATGCATGTGGCAGTTCATGCACTGCGCGGTCGGGATCGAGCGGGTGAAGGCGTGCTGGATCGGGTGGCCGCTCTCGTCGTGGGGGATCGTCGGATCGACCGTCGCGCTCATCCCGTCGCGGCCGTATTGCGCGTAGGTCAGGCTGTGGCGCGGCTCGCGGTCGTTGGCGTACACGACGTGGCACCCGCCGCACCCCGAGGTGCGATAATCGCCGGGCTGATCGTTGGTCCCCATGAACCACATGAACGGGTCGTTGAGGCGTGTCTTGTGGATGTTAAGGACGGGAATCGCGACCCGAAGGCCGGTGCCGGGACCGCGATTCGACTGGCGGATGTCGGGGCGACCGGGTTCCTCGAGCCGCTGAAGCAGGCCGGTCGAGTTGGGCAGTCCGACTTCGGCAAACCCGGTCGAGACGTTGCGCCCGCCGCGCTCGAAGACGCGGAAAACATCGGCGGGCGGGACGACTTCCCACGTCGGCAGCGGCAGCAGGCGGTCGAGTGCGCCACGCTTTTTCGCGGCGTCGGTCAGCAATCCGAGATCGGCCCCGAGCGGCGCAATGCACGCGTTTTTCGGTGTCGGGGCGGTGCTGATGTCGGGCGACAACAGGCACGCCGCGTCGCCGCTGCGGGTGAACGCCTCGCCGATGACGCCGCGCTTGAACGGCAGAATGCCGTTATTGTAGCTCGCGCCTTCCCAGAACATCGCGCCGGTTGCCATGATCGAGCGTTCGGCGGCGTCGATCGTTTCCTGATGGCACGCGCCGCATGACTGGCGGGCGACGCGATAATCCGATGGATTCTTGAAGCGGATGAACTCGGGCGATTCGCGGTTCAGCAGCGTGTAGCTGCGCTTCGGATTGGCGCTCTTGGGGAAGCCCCATTCGTGTGGAAAGCGCGGCAAGACATGGGCTTCGTCGCGCAGTTGGTCGTAACGCGGATCGCTCCGCGCGACGCCGACGGGGACCGCGAGGCCAGCATTGCCGCCGTGGCAATCGACGCAGCCGAGGACGACGGCGGTCGATGCGTGCATCGTCTTCTGATCCGACGCGGTATGGCAACCGCGGCAGCTTGTGCTCTTGATCGCGGCGTCGTCCCACGTCTGATTTTGCGGGGCCGACGCCGTGATAACGCGGCTGTAATCGCGCGCGACCGGCTTTTCCTCTTCGGCTCGGCCGACGCCGGCGACTGCGAGCAGCACGAGCAGGAGTGGAGCGAAGCGGCGCATCAGTAACTCAGCGTGATATTGAGAAGCGCACTGTAGTAAATCGAATTGCGCGCCTCGTTAGTAAAAAGTTGCTTGAAGCCATCGCCCGGGACAAGCCCCGCGAGTGACGCACGGACGACGATATTTTGGGTGAATTTCGGGCGGTAAATCGTCGCCACCGACAGATCCCAGCCGATGTCGTGGCCGATCCGCGCCTGCTGGCGGAGCGCCTCGAGGACTTCGGTCGTCGCAAACCACAAATGGTTGACGTTGCCGGTGACGCGGAACTGCGTCGTCAGGTCGGCATCGACGCCGACGCCGACGAGGATCGTGCCGGGGTTCTGGAAGTTCGACTGCCCCTCGTCCTTCGACGAGCGGAGGTCGTTCAGGACACCGTTACGGCTATTAACCGTGATCGCGCGTCCACCGCCGGCGAAGGGGATCGACTGGCGGATCCAGTAACTCGTGTCGGCCCCGGCAAAGAGCGGGTTTTCGGCGATCGCGTCGAACCCGGTTTCCTTGTTATCATACGGGTTGTTGTCGCCGCTGGCGAACAGACCGGAGACGCGGACGCGGAGATAGTCGATGTCGTAGCTCGCCTCGGCGGCGGCGAAAAAGGCGGCGATGCGGGTTGGGCGCTGTGTGAAGATCGAATTGCGATCCTCGCCGAACGCGCCGTAGACCGAAGTCGTCAGGTTGACCCGCCCGAAGTGCCCGTCGCCGCTATAGCCCGGATAAACGACGTCATAGCTTCGGGGGCGGAGATCGCCGAGCAGCGCGGGGCGGACGGGGAAGCCGTTGCCGTCGACGTGCAGCGCGCGCTCGTGGTTGCGGTTGTAGATGATCGTAATCTGGCTGGTGAAGCCGGGGACGGGCAGGTCCTGCCGATACAGGTTGGCGATGACGATCTGGTCGTCGCGCGGCGTCTGGCGGACATCGTTGAGGCCCGAATTCGTGTCCTTCTCGAGCCGGTTGAAGATCGCCAGATTATACTGGAATCGATTGTTGTCGCGATTGCCGAAGACGCGGACGCCGAGTTGGTTATCCTGAAACAAAAAACCACGGAAATCGCTCGAGAACGGCTGGATACCGACGCGAACCGAGTCGAAGTCGTAGCGCGCGCTGACGTTACGCAGGTGATAGTCGACGAAAAGCTCCTGAATGCCGAAGAAGCTCGACAGGCGATGCGGCTCGCGCGCGGGCAAGACCGACAGGACGCGGCGCTCTTCGACCTGCGCATAGGTCACATTGTACGCGAAAATACCCCGCACTTCGATCTCAGGCGGCTTGAACGCGGTCGCGCCCTTGAAGATCGATCCGCCGACGAGGAACGTCTGCGAAAAGACGAAGGCGTTATCGCGACCGAAGACGTCGAGGCTGCCGGGGCGTTGCGTGGTCTGAACGCCGACCGGAATTGGGAACGAGCGCGGCTCGACGACCGTGTCGGAAACGCCGGTCAGTGCGACGAAGCAGTCGGTCGTCCCCTTTACCGGGCGGTCGCCCTTAAGATCGTTCTGATGATACGGATCGAACCGGTTGACGCGGATGCCGAGATTGTCGGCAAGGCGGTAGCGGTCGGGGATCGGGAGCGAATCTTGCGGGAAGGCTTCGGGCGGCGGGGCGCGGACCGCGCCGGGGTTCGACTGGGTGATCGCCGGGTCATATTGGCGCGCGCGGATGCCGGGGCGGACACGCTCAGTCGGCGCGCCGAGGGGAACGTCGCGCGCTTCGGCGGCAACGGGATCGACGTTGGTCAGCGGCGGCAGCGGCGACGGCGTCGCGCCGAGCAACAGGCAGGCATGTGCGACAAGGCCCCCCGCCGCCACTATAACCCCTGACACACGTTCTGCGCCGACGTGTCGACGAATGGTGCAACCGGACAGTTGATGTAGCGCAGCCGCGTCGGCACTGAATTGACCGTCACCTGAACCTGATCGGCGCGAATCGCGGCGGGCGCGTTGTTGATCCCGCCGACGCGGACAGCAGCGTTATTGAGGCCGAGGAACGAGATCATATTATCCTGATCGATGCCGTCGCCCGACACGCCGATGGCGCCGACGAGAGTCGTGCCGCGATAGACGGGGACGCCGCCGGGAAAGATCTGCTCGCCGTTCGCCAGTCGCTTGGTCGTTGCCGCCGTGTTGGGCAGGAAGGAGCATTGGCGCGGGGTGTCGGGACTGACCCCGCCTGAAGTGACGTAGCCGAGGTGCTGGACGAGGTTCTGGACGATCAGCGCACTCTGCAATCCGGTCGAAAACGGGCTGAAGTTCGCAATCGGGCGCGACAGCGGGCCATTGGGCGTGCCGAGTTGGCCGTCGGGGAAATACGGTCGCGACAGGTTACCGATCGCACTTTCGGAGAAAGCGATCGTGCCGGACAGTGCAGCGGGGTTGTTGAGAAAGGTCCGCATCGCCGCAACGAAGGCCGTTACGTTGGGGTCGGGCATGGTGTTCGGCAGCGTCGTTGCCAACAGGTCGCTGCCCGCGTTGACGCCGGAGAAAAAGGCGACCGTGCGCGCCTTTTGCAGCGAAACGTCGGTGCCGAAGATCGGCGCGTCGGCCCCGCGCACCTGGCCCAGTACCACGCCGTTGGTGTCAACGACCGAGATTGTCACCTCGGCTCGGCTGTCGAGTGGGCGGCGGATCGCGGCGCGGGCGCGAACCATAACGGTAAACGCTTCCTCGAGCATCGCGCGGACTTCGGGTGCGGTCAGCGCCGACGCGTCGGTGCCCGCGCGGATCGGGTAGCGAGCGTGGCCTAGGCCGTCGCTAAGGACGAAGGCGTCGGTGTTCGAGAATTCGGCCGCCGTCACCGCGCGAATCCCGCTGGCCTCGGTCCCATAAGGCGTCCCGGCAATGACGCTCCCGGCGAAATAGCCGGTGATCGGCGTCAGCGCCCCGGCACCGGCTGGCAATGCGGTAGCGGCAGCCGCTGAACTCGTCTTCAAGTCGCTCAGGAGGGTGTCGGAATAGCGCAGCGTCGTGCCGTCGAGGCTGATTTTGTCGGCGGTGACCGAGGTCGACGCGTCGAAGCCGATGGTCGCGGCGAGCGCAATCGCCTCCTCGTCTGAAAGATCGACGTCGGTGATTTCAGGGTCGAAGCCATAGTCGCCGTCGGCCATTACGCCGACTCCGCCGACCAGCGTCCCGTTCTTGTACAGCGGGAAGCCCCCGGGATCGGCGGCAAGGCCGAGCGGTGAGCGTTTCGGCCCGGTCGCCGCCGCCGGATCGCCGCCGACGGCAGTGTAGCGCTGGCTGAGGTCGGAGCACGGCAGTTGCGAAAACTGGACGCCGAACAGCGGCCCGCTTTCCAGCCCCATCGTGTTCGCCGACGGCGGAAACTCGGGCTGGACGATCTCGCTCGCGGTGCGGGTCGAAAAGGCGTTGCCGTTCGACGACAGATACGCGCCGGTGATAGCCTTGGCGATTGCCGCCGCCGCCGCCGGGACGACCGCGCCTTGCAGGTCGGTGTTGCCCGCCGTTCCCGCGCGTAGCGTCGCCGTAGTCCGCGCTCCGGTCATCGTGTAGACGGCGAGGACATTGCCGACGCGGTCGGTCACCGCAATTACCGCCGGTGTATTGCGCGCCTGCGCCTCGGCGACCGCGCGGGCGAGGACGGCGTTGACGTCGGCGGCGCTCAGCGCGACGTTCGCCGGGACCGGCAGCAGCCCTCCGGTTGTCGGCGACGGCCCCGGTGTTGCGACCAGCGTTCCCCCGATCGGCGCGGTCCCGCTGCCGTTCGACCCGCCGCCGCACCCGGCCAGCGCCAGCAGCAACATGAGTGCGGCGCGCTTCACTGGTATCGCCGGACGGAATCGGCGACGCGGGCAAGGCTCGCTGCGACATCGGCAGGTTGGAAACGCTGCGGGTCGCGCACGGCGGCATAGGCGCGGTCGAGATCGGCTTTGACGGCCGCGCGCGTCCCCGCCGGAACCTGCTTTTCGCTTTCGAGGCTGGCAAGCAGCGTGTCGGCGGCCATCACCGATTGCGCCGATCCCTGATAATCGGTGTACATCCGCGTCGCCGGGCCGGCCAGCACCGCCTGCATCATCGCAAATGTCTGGGCTCGGCTAAACGACGCCGCCTCGAAGCGTGCACTGAGCGCGGCGATCGTCACGCGAAGTTTGGTGGCGGCAATTCGGGCGGGCTCACGTCCCTGCCCGATCGCTGCATGAAACGCGCGCGCGTCGGCGGTGAAACGCGCGGCGAGATCGGGGGCGGCGACCTGCGCCGCCGCTGCCAGCATCACCAGATTTTCATCGTTGAAAATCGGCGTGCCGATGGCGACTGGGCGGATCGGGTTGGCGCTGCGCTGCGGCTTCCAGCTTGGTTCGTCGGAAATCGCGCGGTGGCAACTCCGGCAGTCGTAGAAATAGAATTCGGGGAAAGCACCGTTCTGACCGCGCGCCGAGGCGAACAATGTCAGTTGGCGTTCGAGCGCGACGGCCTGACCGACCGCCCACACCTTGATGCCACTCGGTGCCTGCTTGCGTTGGCGGTAATCGGCGTCGATCTCATGATGTTTCTGCAGCGCGGTGAACAATTCGAGCTCGAAACTGATGCGCGGGTGTCCCGCTGCCATGACCCGATGGGTGACGAATTGGTTGCCGCCGCCGCCATAGTGGCAGTCGAGGCAATTTTCGGCGCGCGCGCGGGGCCGATCGAGCGGGATCAGGCCGTGGCGGATATTATCGGCGTGGGTGCCGCGCACGGCGGTGTGGCTCGCGAGCCAGCGCTCGGCTGCACCGTGACACGCCTCGCACGTCACCCCCTCCTCCTTATGAAAGCCGGATGCGTAGCGCCCCGCAGGGGTCGAATGACAGCCGAGGCACTCGGGTGCCGAAGTCGCTGCCCCGATGCCGAGGCGTGCCGCGATCGCCTGCGACCGGGGTTCGGCAAGGACGCGGTACGCGCGGGAATGCACGCCCGTTACACTCGTCGAGTCTTGCCAGATCCGCGTCTCGTCCTGGCGTACCACGGCCCCGGTCGGGGTCTGGCGACCGTGGCAGGTGGTGCCGCCACACGACGCGACGCCCATGACGGCGCTCGCCCCTTGCACGACGATGACAGGATCGGTGGCGTCGCGGCCCTGCGCTGCCGACAACGCGAACGAAGCCGCAGTCGCTGCGGTCAACACCAAGTTACGCCATGATCCCCTCACCCGGCGTCCCCAGCTCGAGCACGGCGCAACGGTGCCGCCGACGACGCATAGCCCATTCGCCGTCGCCATTGAAAGCGTCGATCGACGTAAAACGGCATAATTGGGCACCAGTCTGCCCGCGCGCGCCGCGTTAATCTTTTTGCTTTAACCTCACGGCGCGGTTAGACCCACTTGCGTGTTTTGTTGGGCTACTTGCGGAACACGGGTGTAGGCGTAGCGGGGACGGGATTTAGTGAGGCGGATCTTCAGCCTTGTTGTCGCATTATTCGTGGCGGGAACGAGTCAGGCGCAGACTACCCGTCCGCTCGGTGCGACGCCCATCGCACCGACTCGCGAGGAAATCGAGCGCAGTCGACCGATCACACCCGACGCGCCGGGACCACGGCTGGTGGTCGAGGACAAGACCGAACGCGCGCCGTGTGCGCTCGCCGAACCGCGCTTCGCTGCTGTCGAAGTGACGCTGACGGCGGTTACGCTCGCGGGACTGAAAATCGTAACCCCCGATGAACTGCGGTCAGCGTATGACGGACAGCTCGGTAAGCCGCTCCCCATTTCGGTCGTTTGCGAAATCCGTGACCGCGCCGCGACGATCCTGCGGAGCAAGGGGTATCTCGCGGCCGTCCAGATACCGCCGCAAAAGATCGAGGGTGGGCGGCTCGAGCTTCAGGTGCTGCTGGCCCGGCTTACGGCGATTCATGTTCGGGGCAACGCCGGGCGCGCCGAACGATTGATCGCCGGGTACCTCGCGCCCCTGACCCGCGAACCTTTGTTCAACGAACACCACGCCGAACGTGCGCTGCTGCTGGTGCGTGACCTGCCGGGTTACGATGTGCGGCTCCAGCTTCAACCGAGCAACACGCCCGGTGAGGTCGTCGGCGAGGTCACCGTCGTTCACCACACAATCGACGCCGATTTCAACGTCCAGAATTACAGCAGCCGCGAACTCGGGCGCTTCGGCGGATTGCTCCGCGTGCAGCTTTATGGCCTGACGGGTCTGGGTGACCGAACCGCGCTGAGCTTTTTCTCCAGCGCCGAAGTCCGCCAGCAAAAGGTCGTTCAGGCGAGCCACGAATTCCTGCTCGGGTCGAGCGGCATCGGTGTTGCGGGTCACTTTACCTACAGCTGGACCAAGCCCACCCTGAATCAGCTCGATATCGACGCGCGGGCTCTGGTCGGATCGGGCGAAATCGATTTCCCGTTCGTTCGTCGGCAGGCGATCAATATTCGCGGCGCAGCGGGGTTCGAGGTTATCGATCAGACGGTCGATCTCAACGGCCTGCGACTGACCACCGATCGCCTGCGCGTCCCGTTCGTGCGAATCGAGGGCGACGCCATCGACCCGGCCAGTCGCGCCGGTGTCGGCGGTTTTAGCGCGTTCGAGCCGCACTGGTCGCTCGCCGGAACCTTCGAACTGCGCCACGGCGTCCACATTCTCGGCGCGAGCCAAGGGTGCGGCGTCAACCTCATCCTCTGCCGCCTCTCGACCAATCCTGTAACGCCCAGCCGCCCTTACGGCGACCCCGCCGCGCTCGTCGTGCGCTTTGGCGGCGAGGCGCAATTTCGGCCCCGCCCCAAGCTGGCGTTCGTCTTCTCGCCGCGGGCGCAATACTCGCCCGACACGGTGCTCAGCTTCGAGGAGTATTCGGGCGGCAATTATACTATCGGGCGCGGTTATGATCCGGGGTCGTTGCTAGGCGACTCGGGTATCGGCGGCGCGCTCGAGGTCCGCGTCGGTCGCGCCGCGCCGACGGGCCCGCGTGCGATCGCGGTCCAGCCGTTCGCGTTCGTCGATTCGGCGTGGTTGTGGAGCAATTCTCCCGGTGACCCGCGATCGGCGGCAAATCTCACGTCGCTCGGCTTTGGCCTCCGCACCGCGCTCGGCAGCTGGGGTCGTCTTGACGGCAGTTTCGCATTTCCCACGGCGCGCGTCGGCATCGAGACGCATGTGCCGCCGATACGGTTCCTCGTCTCGTTCACGACCCGTCTGCCCCCTTGGTCTCGTCGGTAGGAGTTTCGACCGATGTCTGCTGCCCCCTCACTTCGCCTGAGACTATGCTCGAGCACGGCGGTCACGCTGGCGCTGATTGGCGCGGCCACGCCAGCGGCGGCAAGCCTTCCCGGCAATCCGGCGACGGCATTTGCCGGCACCCCCGCCGTCACCAGCGGAACCGCTGCGATCGACCGTTCGATGCCGAACCTCGATCGGGTTACGGTCGGCAACGAGGCGAGTCGCACCGCCATCATCACTTGGACGCCGAGCGATACGACCGGGACAGGGGCGGTCGATTTTCTCCCATTCGGTCAGAGCGCTCTTTTCACCAATGCGCCCGGCCTTACCGACTTCACCGTCGTCAACCGGGTTTTGCCGGTCGATATTCAGGGCGCCGCGACTAACCGTCCGGTCGCGTACAATGGCACGATCACGAGCCAGATTACCAATGACGGCGTGACCACGCCCGGGGGCACCGTCGTGTTCTACACGCCAGGCGGGATCATCGTCGGGCCGAATGCGGTCTTCAATGTCGGCAATCTGTTGTTGACGACCGGCGAGCCGGTCCTGACCGAGACGGGCTTTACCCTCAACAGCGCGACGAACAGCACGAGCACGGTACAGATCGCCAAAGGCGCGCAGGTCAACGCGCAAAGCAATTACGTCGCCCTCGTTGCCCCGCGAATCCAGCAGGACGGAGCCGTCAAGGTGGCGGGCGGGGCGGCATATATCGCCGCCGAGCAGGTCGATCTGACGATTCTTGGTGCGGGACTGGGACTCTTCGACATCAAGATCGCGGTTGGGTCCGCCAAAGCCACCGGCGAAGCCGCGCCGTTCACCGCGCTCAGCCACACCGGCACGACCACCGGCACGACGCCGGCAGGTGGAACGAACCCGACCATCGTCATCGCCGCGATCCCCAAGAACGATGCCATCACAATGCTCGTTGGCGGCACCGTCGGGTTTACGCCTGCCACTGGCGCAACCGTGTCGGCGGGGACAGTCGAACTGTTCGCCGGGGTGCCGAGCGCCGAGAACGCGGCGAATATCATCTCGCCGGTGACGATCAGCGCGGGGGCCGACCTCGATCCGTCGGTGGCGGCGAACCTCAGCATCTCTGCCTCGACAACCACCAATCTGTACGCAGAGGCGACGACGCTGGTCCGGCTCGCACCGAGTTTTTCGGCGCAAACCGGCTTGACGCAGACCCTGACCGGCTCCGTCGGGTTGCTCGGGCGCAGCCAGACGAGCGTCGACACGGCGGGATTGAACACGATCGCGATCGGCGGCGACCTGACCCTTGGATCGGGTGGTAGCAGCGACGCGCGTCTGGCCGGGATCAACGTGGCAGGCGGTGCGATCACCATTGGGGGCAACCTGGGTGTTAACCTGTTCTCATACGGGTTCAAGGCGCCGCAGTTCGGCCTGATGGTCGGGGTTAACGTCAGCGACGGCGGCAAACTGGCAGTCACCGGCGAGTCGACCTTGCTCGCGCTGGCGGCCGCAAATGCTGCCCAGGGGCAAGGCGGGGCGATCAATCTTCAGGTCGCTTCGGGCGCCCAGTTTTCGACCGGCGGCGGCCTCACGCTCGACGCATCGGCGGTCGGCAATGGCGGCACCGGCGGCACCGGCGGTTCAGCCACGATCGGCGTGAACGGCGGCGGGACAATCGTTGCCGGCGACGTCGTAATCAACGCCGACGGCGTCTCGAACTCTGGCGGTGCAACCCAAATCGGACAGGGTGGCAACGCAGCCTTCGTCGTCGGCGCCGGCAGCTCCGCCACCCTGACGTCGCTGTCGCTGTCAGCGGTCGGACGCGGCCCCGGCCAGGGCAAAGGCGGAACAGCCGCGCTGACCATCACTGTGGGCGCGGTCGGGCTGACGGCGGCAAATTCAATTCGCATCGACGCGAGCGGACAGGGTCAATCGAGCAACGGCGCGGTCGGCGGCGTCGGTACGGGCGGTAATGCGACCGCGACGATCGGCGGCGGGATTCTAAACGTTACTAGTGAGAACCGCCTGACGCTGACCGCATCAGGCATGGGCGGCGCTGGTTCGACCAAACAAATCAATGACGGGACGCCGGGGTTCAGCGGCGGCACCGGCACCGGGGGGACCGCGAGCTTCGCGTTGACCGGCGGCACGGCCATGCTGCCCGGAATCTCGGTCACTGCCGGCGGCACCGGCGGAGACGGTGGCAACGGATCCAACAATAATTCCGGCGTCGGCGGTGCGGGTGGGGTTGGGGCCCTCGGGCGTGGCGGCACGGCTGCGGTTGCGGTCGGCGGGAGCAATTCCGTCCTGAACGTCGCGGGATCAGGCGTCTTCGTCGATACGGCCGGCTTTGGCGGTCGCGGCGGCAGTGGCGGTCACCTCGCCGGTTCACCCCCCGATGCCCAGGGTGCTGCGGGCGGCATGGGTGGTTCGGGGAGCGGCGGCTCCTCCAGCGTCCTCGTCAATCTCGGCGCGAAGATCGTCGGACCGCAGTTCGGCGTACCGATCACCGTAACTGCCGATGGCGAGGCCGCGGCGGGCACGGCGGGGGGGTATGGCTATATCTCCAGCGGCGCCGCTGGGGCGGGTGGGCTGTTCGCCACGGGTGG
This sequence comes from Sphingomonadales bacterium, assembly GCA_038226115.1. Taxonomy (GTDB): domain Bacteria; phylum Pseudomonadota; class Alphaproteobacteria; order Sphingomonadales; family Sphingomonadaceae; genus Polymorphobacter_B. The sequence goes on from JBBRQR010000001.1 coordinate 25,676, forward strand.
CAATGCGGCGCTAACCATCGATGGCGGCACAGTCGACAATCGCGCGGGAGGCCTGCGTGTCGGTGCCGATGCTGCGACGTCGGGCGGGCTGGCCACCGGCGGCGGGGCGGCGTTGACGCTCGTTAACGGGGGCGTCCTGCGTTCGGCGGATGTCAATCTCACGGCGCGCGCCACAGGCAGAGTGCTGACGTCGGTCACCGGCGGGTCCGCCACGATCACGCTCAGCGCCAGTGATCTGACGGCCGATAATGTTGCACTTAACGTGGGGGGCTTTGTCTTTGGGTCGCCGACCACATCGCCTGCCATCGTTACCGGCGGCACGGCGGCATTGGATGTCGGTGGCACGGGGTCGGTCAATTTTAATGCGCTGACATTCGCCGCCAATGCCGATACCGGCGAAGTAACCGTTGGCCCGGGTCAAACCGCCCCGTCGGCAGTCGGCGGCACGGCGCGGCTGACGATCGCGCCCGGTAATGCGGCGGTGACGGCGACATCGCTCAACCTGTTCGCGAACGCCATTGGCGGCAGCGCCGCATCGGGAATGGGCGGCACGGGCATTGCCGGTGCCGCTACGGGCGGATCCGCCACCATCACAGTCGGTGGCGGCACCCTGACAAACAGCGGGTTTGGCCTCACGACCCTGTACGCGATCGCAACCGGCGGAAACGGGTACCAACCTAATAATACAGGTGAAAACGGCGAAGCGGGCGCGCCGGGCGGCGCGGCCACGGGCGGCACCGCCGCGCTGAATATCAATGGCGCTGGGCAGGTGACATCGGCCGGTCTGAACCTCGACGCCGACGCACTGGGCGGTTCAGGCGGAGTGGGCAACTTCAGCCTTGCCGGAACCGCCGGAGTTGGCGGAGCAGGCGGCAACGCCGTGGCGGGAACGGCACGGGTATCCGTCACGAACGGGGCCAAACTGGCGCTCGTGGGGCTGTCTTCACCCTATTACGCCCCGCCCTTCGTGTCGGCAGTTGCCGTCGGGGGAACGGGTGGCGCCGGTGGCAGCATCGGCGTTCCAGGGCAATCGCCGCCATTCGTCCAGGGTGTCGGCGGCGCGGGCGGCGTCGGGGGGACGGCAACGGGCGGTACGGCGTCGGTTGTCGTCGACACCACCGGTGCGATTTCAACCATGTCGGATCTTCTGCTGCTGGCGAACAGCACCAGTGGTGCCGGAGGCATCGGCGGTCGCGGCAATCAGGACAACGCGATTACGGATCCCAGCCCGGGTGCCGACGCCGCTGGCGGGGCATTCGCGCAAGGCGGCACTGCGACGTTTGCGGTCGACAACGGGGCCAGTCTTACCGGTGGCCGGTCGATCAGGGTCGAAAGTCGCAGCATCGGGTTCGGCGCAACCACCACGGGCGGCACCGCCATGGTCGATATTCTCGGCGGCAGCGCCGGGGTCGGCGACGTCACGCTTGTCGCCGATTCGACCGCGCAAAGCGGTGGCGCAGCGACGGGTGGATCGGCCATCCTGACATTGAACGGCGGCGCGGCGATGCTTCCGGCCGTGCTGACCGCCAATGACGTCTCGCTAAGCGCGACGGCCCGCGGCGTTTTTTCGTCGGCGGTGTACACCCCCACAAGCGCGACCGGCGGTCTGGCGGCGTTCGATCTGGGCAGCTCAGGGCAAGCCGTCATTAATGGCTTGCGTCTGACGGCGGGTGGCGACTCCAGGTTCGGTCAGGCCGGGGCGACCGGGCAGGGCGGCACCGCCCGACTGACCATGGCGGGCGGCACCGGCAGCCTCGGCGTGAGCGCGGCAATCGACCTGAGCGCGACCGGCGCGGGGGGCAGCGGTGGCACCACCGGCGTCGGCGGAGCGGGTCGCGGCGGCATCGCGACAGCGACCATTGCGGGCGGGACGCTGACCCTTGCCAGTGTTTTTAGCGGTCTCAATGCGACGCTATCGGCTGACGCCACGGGCGGATCGGCCGCGTTGGCGACGTCGCTGGTCGACGGTGGCACCGCGCTTGGCGGCACGGCGCGCTTCGACGTGAGCGGAGCGGCGACCGTGTCGCTGCCGATATTGATGTTATCGGCGACCGCGAATGGCGGCGAAGGCGCGCTTGGCGTCGTTCTGCCGGCCAATCTTGCCGGGACCGGCAGCGCCGGTGGTGCGGCAACCGCTGGTACGGCGGCGTTCAATGCTGGCGGGACCGCCGTGGTAAACGTCGACGGCGCGCTGATTCTGACCGCGACCGCGCAGGGCGGCCTTGGTGGTCGGGGTGCCAATGGTGTGAACGGCGCCGCGGGTACGCCAGGCAAGCCTGCGATTGCTGTCGGCAGCGTGCCGGTTGCGGGTGGTGCCGGCGGTCCCGGCGGCGCGGGTGGCGATGGCAGTACGGGCGGCGGCGGCGGGCTGGCGATCGGCGGCCAAGCCTTACTGATGGCGAACAGCGCTGCCGGTATCGGCGATCGGCTGACGCTCGGCAGCCTGATCGTCACGGCAGTTGCGACGGCGGGCAACGGCGGTGACGGCGGGATGGGCGGCACGGGCGGCGCGGGCGGGCTTGGCGGCAGCGGGGCCAACGGCGGAGCGGCCGGGGCTACCGGCGCCGCCGGGACCGCTGGTGGCGGCGGTTTCGGCGGGCAGGGCGGCAATGGCACCGGCGGGTCGACGACGGTTGCGCTGGCCAACGGTATTTTCACGAGCGGCGGGACATCGCTCGACGCGACCGTCGTAATCAGCAGGGGCGGTGCCCGTGGCGCGGATGGCAATGATGTCGCCGACGGCACCTTCGCCGCGCCCGGCGCCTTCGCTGGTGGGCCGGGTGCCAGCCTGACGATGTCGGGCGTCCAGGCGGCGGCACTCGGGTCGCAAGTCACAATCGCCACCTACGGGCCGATCTTGATTTCCGCCGGGGCGAGCGATGGCGGCTTTACCGCCGGGTCGATCGTGGCGAACTCGGCAACCAGCATTGTCTCGAACGCACCATTGGGCCTCGGCCCGGTCGGCATTGATTCGGTCAGCTTCACCGGCAACGACATCTTGGGTTTTGCCGTACCGGTGTCGATCGGCGGCGCTATCGTGGCGAATACCGTCACGATCCAGACCAGTGGTGCCATCGCGATCGACGCCCCGGTGACCGCTACTTCGCTCTTCGCGCAGACCGGCTCCTCGATCGAGTCGAGCGGCCCGCTGACGGTCGATACGTTGAACCTGACATCGTTCGGCGCAGGCGCGCCGATCACCCTTACCGGCAACACGGTGGCCAGGTTGGCGACGATCAACGCGCTCGGTGCGATCCGCATAGACGGCGCGTTGACCGGCACTGCGGGCAGCAATTTCCAGATTAATTCGTCGACGAGCATCGCAGCGAGCAACCTCCTGTCGGCCGACTTCCTGTCGCTGACCGGCAATGGCGCGGGCGTAACCATCGCCCTGACCGGCGCAACAGCGGCAGCGACGACGGCGACCATTACGACGCCGGGCGCAGTGACGCTCGCGGGCCCGTTGACGGCAGGCAGCCTGTTCGCCAGCTCCGACGTCAGCATTACGGCGACCGGCGCATTGGTTGTAACGAACGACGCGACGTTGACGGGCACTGTGGGGACGGGTGCGACCGTGACGATTGCGTCGCCGGGTTCTCTGCAGGCGGGGGGTAATGTCGCCATTACGGCGCCGGGGCTGGTGTTGCTTGGTGGCAATGTCACCGGGGCGGCGCTGACGTTGCGTTCGGGCACGGGCGTTACGGCGAGTGCCCGGCTCGTCGGGACGACGCTGACGATCGACCAGACCGGACCCGGCGCGACGATCGCGCTGACCGGGTCGTCGCTGATTGCCGGGGCGACGGCCTTGACGACTCCGGGCGCGATTACGCTGGCCGGGGCGCACCAGTTTGGCAGCCTCGCTGCGACGTCGGATACCGGGATCACGGTTGCGGGCGCGGTTACGGCGACGAGCGGCGCGACGACCCTGACGGGCCGGGCGGGAACGTCGGCGGGAGTGACCGTGACGTCGGGCGGATCGCTGACCGGACAGGCGATTACCGTCGCTGCACCGGGGGCTATCAAGGTCGATGGCGGCATCGCCGGAACCGCCGTCGCGCTGGCGTCGGGCACCGCGGTGACCGCGAGCGGAACGCTGGGCGCAACGACGCTGGCGGTGACCGGCGCCGCGCCGGGGGCGACGATCGCGCTGACGGCGCTTGCCACCGTGACCGGTGCGACGACGATCACCGCGCCGGGTTCGGTCATGCTGTCGGGCCAGCTTCTCGGCGGCGGATCGTTGACCGCCGCCTCGGCGACCAGCCTCAACGTGTTTTACGACCGGCTCGATGCGAGCGCGCTGACGCTGTCGACGACGGGGAGCGCGCCGCTGCGGCTTGCCGGCACCTCGACAGTGGCCGGGGCGACGATGCTGACGGCGGGTTCGCAGCTGACCATCGACGGGGTTCATCGCGCGGGGACGTTCACCGCCCTGTCGCCCAACTCGATCACGGTTACCGGCACCGTTGCCGCGACCGACATCGCCGTGACCGGAACGCCGGGCACGGCGGCGACCGTCACCGTGTCTGCAACGGGATCGCTCGCCGGGTCGAACAGCGCCACGATCGCCGCCCCTGGCGTGGTGACGCTGGCGGGCGCGGTGTCCGCGCCGTCGGTATCGGTGGCGTCGGCGACGGCGATCGTCGCAAGCGGGACGCTCGGCGCGACAACGCTGGCACTGACCGGAACGGCACCGGGCGCGACCGTCAGCCTTGGCGGCGCGACGACGGCGACGAAGACGGCGACGCTGACGGCTCCCGGCGCGGTGAGCCTGACTGGCTCGTTCACCGGCGGCGGCGCGCTGACGGTGTCGTCGGCCACGAGCATTGCGGTCGCCGACACGAGGCTCGACGCGAGCGCACTGACGCTGACCGGCACCGCCCCCAATGCGACGATCGCATTGGCCGGCAACTCGACGGTCGGCGGGGCGACGACGCTATCGGCCCCCGGCGCGATCACCGTCGCCGGAACGCACGCAGCCGGCACGTTCACCGCCGCATCCGACCGCGACATCGCCGTCACCGGCACCGTTGCCGCGACCGACATCGCCGTGACCGGGAATGTTTCGTCGGGCGGGAGTGTCACCATCGCGCCGACCGGCGTCGTTACCGCAGGCAACAACGCGACGATTACCGCACCCGGTATCGTCGTGCTCGACGGCGCGGTGACGGCGCGAACGCTGACCATCGCCTCCGGCTCCGGCGTTACCGGCGCGGGCACGCTGACGGCGGCGACGCTCGGAATCACGGGCACGAATGGTGCGGCGATCCTGCTGTCGGGCCGTCAGGTCGTCACCGACGCCGCGACGATCCAGTCACCTGGACAGGTTGCCTTGACCGGATCGTTCACGGGCGGCGGGGCGCTCGACATATCGTCGGCCGGCAGCATCACAGTCAACGAGCCGACGCTCACCGTGCGCGCGCTGACGCTGACGACGACCGGCGCGACCTCGTCGGTCAACCTCGGCGGGTCATCGACGGTCAGCGGCGCAACGCGGCTGACGTCACCGCAGATCGTAACGATCAGCGGCAACCATTCGGCGGCTAACTTCACGGCGGCTGCGGGCGTATCGACGATCGTGCGCGGTGCGATCGCCGCGGGCGATGTCGTGCTGACCGGCGGGATAGGGGCGTCGGCCGTCACCATGGTTCCCGGCGCGTCGGTGACCGCATCGAACAGTGTGACGATCGCCGGAACGGGCGACCTCGACCTTGGCGGGCCGATCACGGCACCGACCATCTCGCTGACGTCGGCGTCGGTTGTCGGGACGCGCTCGACGGGCTTGCTGACGGCAGGGACGCTGACCGCGACCGGCACCGGGCCGAATGCGCGGATCACCTTATTCGGCGGGATGAACGTTAGCGGCACGGCAACGCTGACGACGCCGGGGATCGTCACGCTCGGAATTCCGGGTAATCCGAACGCGCCACCGGTCAACGCACGGACGCTGACGATCGCCGGTGCGTCGGCGGTTGCGCTTGTCGCGCCGATCACCGCGACCGATGTCATCATCACCGGTGTCGACGGCGTCACCGGCGTCACCGTCGATGCGCCGATCCATGTCGCCAACTCATTCGGTGTCCGTCACGCGGCGACCTTCACCAATAATGCGCTGATCGACCCGACCGATATCACAATCGACGTCAGTGGCCTGATCACGGTCAACAGCGTTCTCCAGGCCGACCGCATCACGCTCGATTCAGGCGACATCGCGATCGTGTCGGGCGGGGTTTTTGCGACCGGCCTCGCCGAGTTCCTGACGTCGGCAGCGAAGACGAGCGCGGCAACGGTCGGCGGGACCGGGGCTTCCGGGGGCTACACCCTCGACGCGGGCGAACTGTCGCGTGTGTTCGCCAACCGTATCGTCGTGTCGACGGGGCCTCTCGCGAGCAACCATTCATCGAGCGGCGGCGGCACCAATCGCCCGCTCGATCTTGGCGTGCAGACGCTGTCGCTTGTCGGCACCAACGGCGCCAACGCCAACCTTACCAGCGGCAGCACCCCCGCGGCGCTGGCCCTCGCTACCTCGGGCGCGCTCAACGTCGGTGGGCGCGTGAGCGTCACATCGGCGGGATCGACCGACGCCGTCGTTCTGGCAGCGGCAGGTCCGATCAACGTCGTCACGCCGAGCGGCGGCGTCGTCATCGCCGATGCCAATGGCGCGACGACCGGCGAACTTTACGCCTATGGCTCGCAACTGGTCGCGGCATCGCGCGCAACCGCGACCGCGCTCGCCGCGACACCGGCCTTCGCCGACAAGGCGGCGCTGCTCCGGGTCAACGACGGGCCGCTCGCCTCCGCCGGTTATCTGATGGCGGGGCGGATCGAGGTTCGCGCGACGACCGGCTTTTATTCGCAGAACAGCGGGACCGCCGATACTTTCGCCGGGCTGACCACTGGCGACGGCGGGCTCGGGTTTCGCGCCGGCGCTATTGCCGACGGGGCCGTCATCGCTGCGGGCGGGTTCGCCTCGCTCGCGACGGTCGACGGGCTCGACGCCTATCTCGGGCAGCCGGGGCAATCGGGGCGAGCGGACGTTATCGCCTACGGACGGCAAGTCACGTCGAAGGGATCGGTCGTCATCAACGCCGCCTTCGCGAAGATATTCCGGACAACCGCGGCCGATGTCACGCCGCTGTCGACGGTCAACGACTGTCTTGTCATCGGCACGTTGTGCGGAGCCAATGGCGGCGCTTTTCAGGGCGCGCCCGTCGTCGATCAGGGTTCGGCGACGTTCGCGCGGTCGGGGTCGGCCAATGGCGACGGCGTCGACCTCATCACCGTCGGCGCGAGCGGCGGGACGGTCATCACGTGGACACCGTTCGACACCGCCGGGACCGGCCCGGTCGACTTCCTGCCGAGGGGCAATACCGCGACTTTTGCGGGCGCGGCGGGGCTGGGCAACTATACCGTCGTCAACCGCGTCCTGCCGACCGACGCGACGCGACCGGTCGCCTTCAACGGCACGATCCTGTCGCGCCTGACCGACACGAATGGCCTCGCGACGCCGGGGGGAACGGTCGTCTTCTTCGCGCCGGGCGGTCTCGTCGTCGGCCCGACCGGGGTCTTCAACGTCGGTTCGCTCGTGCTGACCACGGCCGATCCCCAGTTGCTGGGCGGCGGCTTCCGTTTCAACAGCGCCGCCGGATCGACGGCGGGTGTCACGATCCAGTCGGGCGCGTCGATCACCGCCTCGACGGTCGGTGGCTTTGTCGATCTCGTCGCCCCGCGCGTGCGGCAGGACGGGTCGGTCACGGTGAACGGCGACGCGATCTATGTCGCCGCCGAACAGGCCGACGTTACCGCCAACGCCGATGGATCGACCGCGATCGTCCTGTCGCGCGGTGCACAAGTCGGCAGCGATCCGCTGCTCCTCGAACATTCGGGTGTTACACGAGGGTCGCTCACCGCGCCGTCGGGGGCGAACATCGTCGTCGCTGCGGTCGGTCAGAACGCTCCGGCGCGGGTGCAGGTCGGCGGAACACTCGGCTACGCTTCAGGCGCGGGTACGGTCACCATCGCGGCGGGCAATCCGATTGGCGTGGCTGGGCTGACTGCTGGTCCGGGCGTGGCGTCGCAGGCAACTGATCTGCTGCTCGCCAGCGGGTCGGCGACATCGGCGCTCGTTGCTCAGGCGAGCCGCAACCTGACCGTAACGGCCCCGATCCCGGCATCGGCACGCTTCGGCGGTCCGGTGTCACTCGCATTCGGCGGCGATCTCGCGATTACCGGCGCGCTGACCGCGACCGCGTTGACCGCGACCGGCACCGGGCCGGCGTCGACGATTTCGGTGACCGCTCCCGTGACGGCGCCGGTGACCAGCCTGACGGCAACGGGCGCGATCACGCTCGCGGCACCGATCACGGCGGTGACGAGCCTTACCGTGTCGACGCCGCGCCTGCTGACGATCACCAGCGCGGTCGACCCCGCGACGATCACCTTTACCGTCGGCGACATTGCGATCAGCGGTGCCGGCCATGTCGGCGATGCCAATACCGAGCTGCTGACGATCCAGACCGATGGCGCGCTGGCGACCAGCGCGACCGTCGGCGGGTTGGCCGGTGCCGGGGGCTTCGACCTCGACGCAAGTGAATATGCGCGGCTCCAGGCGAACCGGATCCTGATTTCGACCGGGCTTGGGACGACGACGCGCCCGCTCGACCTCCATATCGGTCCGCTGACGGTCGCCGGGTCGACGACGGCGAACGGCAACCTCAACCCCGACGGCGTGCAGGCACCGACGGCGACCTTTGCGTCGTCGGGCAACCTGTTTGTCGATGGCCCCCTCGCCCTCGCTGCGGCCGGACCGACCGACACGATCGGTCTCCTCGCGACGGGTCGGATCGCGGTGACATTGGCGGCGGGCAGCATCGCTGTCACGACCCCGACGGGGGCGCTTGGCGGGCGCATCTACCTTGTCGGCGACGACATCGTCGCCGGATCGCTCGCGACGCAGTCGACGGTCGCAGCCGCGCTCAGCTTTGCCGCCCGGCGCGCGGCGTTGGGCTTCAACGACGGCGTGGTCAACTATGAAGGCTATATCCGGGCAAAGACCGTCGACGTCCGCGTCGGGACAAGCTTCCGCGCCCAAAATAGCGGAAGCAACGGCATTTATGCCGGTATCGCGGTTGGCTCGGGCGGGCTGGGTGTCCGCCAAGGCGTCTTGTCGGGTGGGAACGGCATCGACCTGACCAACACCACCGCCATCGATGCGGCGCTGCGCGCGACCAAACCAGCCGAGGTCATCGTGTTCGGGCTGCAGCAGGCGACGAACGGTCCGATCGTCAACGCCGCGTTCCTGCCGACGGTGCGGGTCGTCCCCACCGACGTCACGCTGCAGTCGGAGATTACCGGCTGCCTCGTTCGCGGTGGCGGCTGCCGCGATCCGCGTGGCGACGGCACCGCGCTCGACCGCGCCCAGCAACTGGGGGGACAGATCGTCCGCCCGGCGCAGGACATCATCCGCCGCGCGATCGACCAAGCGGTCGCGGCGAATTCGGTCATCGCGTCCGAGGCTGTTACCTTTGCATCGCCGCGACTGGTCGATCTTAGCGCAGTCACGATCACCGGCGGGATTGGCGATCCGGCGACCGGGGCGGGCGACGAGTCGATGTGGGATCCGCTCGGTCCGGAAGGGTCGGAAGCGGGGTCGCAGCCGGGTGGATCGGATGGGCGCGTTGGCAAGCGTCCAGTCGTGCGGCCCGTCGCGCCGACGGGTGGGAGCGGGTCACGATGACAATCGTCCGATCGGCTGGTTTCGCCGTGGCGCTGGCGCTTGGCATCACCGGGGTCGGCGCGTCGGCTGCGCCGCCACTTAGCTCGCTCGGTGCCTTTCAGATCGGGTCGGCGGCGGGCATCCAGTGCAGCGCGCAAAGCCGTCCGAACGACAGCGTCGCGATCGGCATGTTCGACCGGGCCTATGCGCTCAGCTGCCGCGACGCCGTTGCCCCGCCGGGGAAGCTCTATGTCCTGAAGACCGGCAGCAACCCGGCGGCGCGCCTCACCGCCGCGCGGGCCCGCGTCGCACGCTGCGCCGCCGAACGCCCGGTCGATCTGGCGGGCGTGTCCGGCGCGACCGAGGCGCTGTGCACGCTCGAAGCCGGAGCGATTCCTTACGCGGTCTACGCCGTCACGAGCGGCACCCGGCTGTACGTTGCCGAAGGGCTGGCGGGGTATGATGACGCGCTGCGTCTGGCACTGCGGTCGCTGGTCGCCGATCGGGTCGTTGTCGGCACGATCGGCGCGACCGTAACGGCTGCCGGTGACGCGGCGGCCTTCGCGCGGGCGCAGGCGGGGAGTCTCGATCCCGCCCTCGCGCTGGGCGAGGCGTATCGGCGCAACAACGGCGGTAGTTACGCCGAGGCATCCGAATTCTTTTCCGTACTGACCGCCAGCAGCGTCGCCAAAACGCAGCGCGGTGAATATCTGCTCGGTGCGGCGTTGCAGCAGTCGAACCTCGGCGCATTTGCGGAGGCGGACGCGCTGTTTGCCCGGGTTTCGCCCGACGCGATGCAGGACCCCGTGGGCGTGCGCTTGTCGCGCAATTTCCATGCGATCCATTTGCTCAATCAACGCCGCCCGGAAGATGCGCTTATCGAACTTGACCGCCGCGTCGCGCCCGCGGCCCCCGCGACGGTGCCGGGACCGCCGGTGATCGATGCGCTGGCGGCGGCGCGGCTCAACCGCGATGCGACGCTGGCGGCGGTCAGCGGTGCCGGGCTGACATCGGAGGAACGCGCGCAGGTGCTCGATGCTCAGGCGCTCCAGCTGCGCGGCGCGGCGCTGCGCCTTGGCGGGGATCCGGCAGGGGCGCGGGTCGCATTGAAGGCGGCGGTGGTGGCGCTGAGCGACATCGGTCGGCGCGGGATCGCCTCGGTCGCGCGGCTGAAGTCGGCGGCCTATTCCGACCTCGCGGGCCTTGATGAAACCAGCGGCGACCTGAACGCGGCTGAACTCCAGCTCCGCCTCGCGGTTGCGACCGTCGCCGCCGAATACCCCGATTCGCTGGCGACGCTGTCGATCGAGGCGCGGCTGGCGGCGTTGCTCGCGCGGCGTGGCAAGGTCGATGCGGCGTTGGCGCTGTACCGCACCGTCGTGACCCGCGCGGTTGCGAGCGGAGCGGTCGGTCCGGGCCTGCTCGGCGGCCTTGCGCCGTATTACGCGCTGCTGGCGCGTGAAAGCGTCGCCCATCCCGAGCTTGCCGGTGACTTTTTCACCGCGAGCCAGCTGCTTCTTCGTCCGGGTGTCGCGCAGACGCAGGCAGTGCTCGCGCGCGAGCTGAGCGGCGGCGATGACGAAGCGGCGCGGTTGTTTCGCCAATCGATCGCCCTGACGCGCGATTTCGACCGTACCCGCATCGAAATCGGGCGGTTGGGCGCGCAGGCAACGCTGACGACCGATGACACGACCCGGCTGACGGCGCTCCGCGCGCGCTTTGCCCAACTCGCGACCGACCAGACCGCGACGACCGCCGAGCTCGGCAAATATCCCCGCTTTCGCGCGGTCGCGACAACCGGGCTGACGCTGGCCGATCTGCAGGCGACACTCAAACCGGGGGAGGCGTATCTCAAGCTGACCGCGCCGGGGACGCGCGCGTATGGGATGCTGGTGACGCCGACGTCGGTACGGCTGTACGCCATCGCGCCGACCGTCGCGGCGCTGGGGCGCAAGGTCGGTCGCTTGCGCCAAAGCATCGTCGTCATCGACAATGGTGCGCCGACGACCAAGCCGTATGACGTCGCGCTGGCGTATGAGCTGTTCACCGACATCGCCGGCCCGGTTGCGGGCGATCTCCGCGCGGTTCGCCATCTGATCTACGAACCCGATGGCCCGTTGCTCAAGCTGCCGCTCGCGCCGCTGGTGATGGACCGCGCCGGGGTCGACGCCTATGCCGCGCGCCAACGGCTGCCGGGGGCCGATCCGTTCGACTTTCGCGGCGTCGCCTGGGTTGCGCGGTCGCTCGACATCAGCACGTCGGTGTCGCCGCTGGCGTTCCGTGACTTACGCAACGCCGCCGCGTCGCGGGCGGCGAAAGCGTATATCGGCTTTGGCCAGAACGCGCCGCTCGCTGGGTTGGCGCTGACGCAGGCGACGACGCGCGGCGCGGTCGGCAGCGGCCCCGGCTGCACCTGGTCGCCCGCCGAATGGAACCACCCGGTGCCCGGCGCCGAGCTGTATCAGGCGGCGAAGCTGCTCGGTAACACGGGCACGACGGTAGTGACCGGGGCGGCGTTCACCGATACCGACATCACCACCCGGACCGACCTCGCGCAGTACCGCATTCTCCATTTCGCGACGCACGGGCTGGTGACTGCGCCAAAGCCCGAATGCCCGGCCCGCCCGGCGTTGATGACGTCGTTCGGCGGCCCCGATTCGGATGGGCTGCTGACCTTTGCCAAGGTGTTCGACCTGCATCTTGACGCCGATCTCATCATTCTGTCGGCGTGCGATACCGCCGGCACCGCCAGCGTCGGGGCATCGCGTGAAGCCGGTGTCGCGACCGGGGGTGACTTTGCGCTCGACGGCCTCGTTCGCGCCTTTGTCGGGGCGGGGGGGCGCGTCGTCATCGCCAGCCACTGGCCGGTGCCCGACGAATTCGACGCGACCCAGCGCCTGATCGGCGGGCTGTTTACCGCACCACCCGGTGCGAGCATCGCTGCGGCGCTCCACGCGGCGCAAGTACCGTTGATGGACGCCGCCGCGACCAGCCACCCGTATTACTGGGCGGCATTTTCGGTCGTCGGCGACGGTGCTCGCCCGATCGCGCGCGCGGTGACGCGGACGGCCGCCAGCGATCCCGCCCCGGCCCGCGCGCAATAATGGCGTCGGCCAGTCGTCGCGACGGGCGCTGGCTCCAGCGGATCGGTCGGCGGCGGCTGGTCAGCATGATCGTGGTGTTGATCGCCGCCGCCCTCGTCGCGCGGTTGAGCTGGCACATCCCGGTTCTCGTCGATGCCGAACGCTCGCTGTTCGACATCCGCACCGCGTTCGCCGCGCCGCGCGTCGATCAGGACAGCCGCATTGCGATCGTCACCTATACCGAAAGCACGCTGCAACACACCGCCCGCCGCTCGCCGGTCGATCGCACCTTGCTCGCCCGCGCGCTGACCGCGCTCGACCAGGCGGGGGCAAAGGCGATCGGCGTCGATATCCTGATCGACCAGTCGGTCGCCGGGGAGGATGCGGCGCTGACCGCCGCGCTGCGCGCGATGCA
>JBBRQR010000002.1:0-26199 GCA_038226115.1 Sphingomonadales bacterium
ATCGCCTGATGACGATCCTCGACAGGCTCAATCGCGACGTGCGCGTATCAGTCTCTGTTATGCCACGGAATCTGGCCGCCTCGAGCCACTCGACGCTCTGAGCAGCAGAGCACTCGCCAACGACGTGGGGCAACGCGTTGCTCATATGTTCTGAGATGTCGTACAGCTACGCACGGCTCTTGTCGTCACCCCATCCTGACGAACACCTCGTCGAGGTGCCAGCGCCAGTGTCGAAACCCACGCATGCGCAAGACACGTTGCCTTCGGATATCAGACGCGAACAGCGGCCCGAACCGGTTCCACCACAACCGCACCGTCTCGTGGCAAATGTCGACACCACGTTCGGACAGCAGGTCCTCGACATTGCGCAGCGATAGCGGGAACCGCACGTATATCACCACCACTAAGCGGATCACCGCCGGCGACGAGTTGAAATAGCGGAAAGGGTCGGATTTTGGTTTCGATCGACGGCTCACCCCGCCAAATCTACCGCCCCTCGCGCAGGCAGTACATTTGCTTTGACAGCACCCCTGCTTTTACTCCGCCGTACTGGCCTGGAATCCGACCGCCGTTGACAGTGAGGACCGCTCTTGGCTCGGTGAATTTCTTGCAACAGAGCCCCTACATTCGTGCTCGCCGCGCACGTGCGTCAGCAACGAAAGCATGACGGTCGGTGGGCGCCAGCTGCTGAAACCCGGCGAGCATCGCCGACTGGTGGCGCGCCGTTAACGCCATCGCGGTCGTTCTCTCCTTGTCCATGGCCTGCTTCAGCGCGGCGACGTCGAGGCGCTCGGCGCCGAGCAGCGCGAGCATGCGGTCGCGCGCCTCCATCATCGCCGTGCTGTCGGCGCGCGGATTGGTAGTGCGCATTGCCTTAATCATCGTCGCGCGGCCAGCGTCGCTCAGTGCCCCGAACATGCCTCCGTGACCAAGACGTCCGCGCGAGAATTCGGGCATTTTGCCGAGGTTTTCTAGCGACATCTGCGCGAACACAGGGGCGGCGAGAAGGACCAAGCCTGCGACTAGAGAAGTCTTCATGTGAAAATAACTTGACCGCACTTCGGCGCAAAGTTAGTCGCAAAAACGAACTGATCCCGAACCGCCGTTGAGATTGCGCCAGTCGTTGTCGCCGTCAGCATGCGTTCGATATAACGATCGTTCGCCAGTTCGTCGCTCGGCTGAGCGATGCTCTTCGTCATGTCGTTCTGGTAGAACCCGCTCATTTCAATTTCGACCTTTGGGCCACATCTTGTCCAGCCCCTTCTTAATTCACTACGCGACCAACCGAGAAATCCCTCGCTCACTATATACGTGGTGTCAGGTGCGCGCCTGCGATCTCGGACATTCAAGCGCTCCCGCTCTGGACCGGATCAGGCCGCGCTACTGCGCATATAAGCTTGTGCCATCGGTAGGGTATCGCTTCGGCGAAAATGGGTTCGGCCCAAAGGGACGCCAAGTGTGGTATCTGCGTAACGTGAACGCTCGGGCGCCTTACTTTCCTTGCAATCCAAAAAAGCAAAGCAGTTCGTTATCCGCCTTCGCCAACATAGAAATAAGTAGAACAACCGAGTTAAAATGTTTCGATCAGCTCGAGAGCTGCGGCGAAGTCGCGGGCAAGTGGTTCAAGAATTTCGGGAGCAGTTTGTTCAGGGCCGTCAGCGTCGGTATGGGTGAAGATGTTGCTCCCCGAAGGCCCGAAGCCGACGTAGCCGCGGTCGAGAAATGGCGCGAGATCACCAGTCTTGCGCGACGTCGGGCGAATGTCTGGGATGTTCGCGAAGGCGCTCTGTATCGTTGGCAGGAAGCGTTCGGACGCGAGAAAGTTGCCGGTACCACCGTGTGGGCTCGACCGCTTCAACGTACCCTCGCCACGTTCGAATCGCCACACGCCCGACCCCGAGCCAAAATGCAGCCAGCATTTAACAGCCTCCTTCGGCGGTAATGTCGTCCGTTCGAACAATGTCACCCCGCGCCCCTTAATCTCGTGGCCGTAGGTCGAACAGAATAGGTAGCGCGCCTTGGGGGTGCGTCGCCCAAGCCACTCAGCCATGCCGAGAAACAGCGCGACGCCCGCGCCGCGCTCGCCGCCGCAGCGAAACATGCCGCTGTGCGGAGTCGTGACCACGATCAGGTCGCGCCCGCTGCCGATCCGGCCAACGACGTTGCGCCCGACATGGTCGGGAACATCGTCGCCGTACAGCAGCACCGATGCCGGATCGCCGCGTTTGGCGGCGGCGACGAGCGCCGCTTCGTCGCGCCCGCCGACGCCGACGAACGGGATTGAGCACCATGGCGTCTGGCTTTGGACCAGGTCAACGGCGTTGCGCCCGACGAGCGCGCCAGACAAGCTGCGGACGACGACGATCGCGGCGAGGGCCCCGGCCTTGCCCGCAGCGTCGATTGCAGTCCGCGTAAACGGCTCGATGCCGCCTTTGTCGGACGAAGCATCGCCGCTGAACGTCACCCAGATTTTGCCCCTGAGCGAGTCATACTGGCCGCCGGTTTCGAGGAGCGCGAGCGGGGCGCCGACCGGAACCGGGCCGGTCGCGGTGGGATACCATTCTGGGTAGGCTCGCATGACCGCGTTGCCGAGGGTGACCGAACACGCCTTCAGGTCGAAAAAGCGAAAGCGCTCGCTGTCGAATTTGGTTGAGAACCCCGCCGCTTGTAGACGGTCGAAGATCCACTGCGACGTGCGTGCATCGACGACCGAGCCACTTCGATGTTCGCCGAACCCGCAATAATCGAGGACGTGCCGGTAGAGTTCGACGCCGTCGAGCGGATCAGGAGCGCCGCCACGCTTTGCCGGGGTGGAACCGACCGCCGAGAAGGCGGGGGCGAGCGCTAAAGCGGCCCCGCCGACACCCAGCGCCCGCCGCGATAGCATTGCGCCGTCGCCCAATAAATCGATCATCCCCTGCTCCTTGATTCTACCTACCGATCGGTTAGTGTGATGCTACGCGCTGACGGGAAGCTGTAAAGGCCGAAGTGGCGACGACGACTTGGGTGGAGGCGATGGCCATGGCGCGTTGGGCGACACTTCGCGGGGCGATGCGGGTTTCGGCGGCAGCGATCATTGTTGTGATGACGGCCTCGGCAACGTCGCGTCCGGTCGCTGCGGTGCGACCGAACATCATTGTCATCCTTGCCGACGATCTCGGCTACGGCGACGTGTCGACTTATCTCAAGGGCCGCTTCTCGACGCCGAACATCGACCGGATCGGGCGCGAGGGCGTCGTCTTTCGGCAAGGGTACGTCTCGGCCCCGATCTGCTCCCCGTCTCGCGCCGCGCTGATGACCGGGCGGCACCAGCAGCGCTTTGGGTTCGAGTTCAACAACGGACCGTCGAGCCGCGATGCGCGCGAGCATCTCGGCCTCGATCCGAAGGAGGTAACGATTGCTGAGGTCCTTCGCACCGCCGGCTACCGCACGGGCCTTGTCGGCAAATGGCATCTCGGCTCGAACGACGAGCATTATCCGACCAATCGCGGGTTTGATTATTTCTGGGGGTTCCTCACGGGCCAAACCAACTTCATCCGACCGACCGCGCCCGATGCGGTGAATGCCTTCCCGCCGCGCGCGGTCGCAGCGGCAGCGCAGGCGGCGGCCGACGCGACCACGCCGGGCGCGGTCGGCACCGGTGAAATTACGCAACCCTATGCGGTCGTCGGCAAGCTAAATGCCGTGATCACCGGACCGGCGCGAACGCCGGTAGATCTGGGCGACGGCTATCTGACCGAAATGCTCGCCGACCAGGCGATCGGCTTCATCGATGGGGGCAAGGACAAGCCGTTCTTTCTCTATCTCGCCCAGAATGCGCCGCATACGCCGCTGCAAACGACCAATAAATATTACGACCGCTTCCCGAACATTCAGAACCGTTCGGCGCGGGTCTATGCCGGCATGGTCAGCGCGCTAGACGACAGCATCGGCAAGATTTTGACCCATCTCGACCGGACGGGGTTGGCGAAAAATACCATTGTCGTGTTCCTGAGCGACAACGGCTGCGCCGCGTATATCGCGGACATCTGCAGCCCCGAACCGCTTCGCGGGGGCAAGCTGACCTACGATGAAGGCGGCGTGCGGGTGCCGTTCATGTTGCGGTGGCCCGGCCATGTGCGGCCCGGAACTGATTATGGGCGTCCCGTATCGAGCCGTGACGTCTTTCCCACGCTCGTCGCTGCCGCCGGGTTGCCCCTGCCGACCGATCGTCCCCACGACGGGTTCGACCTGATGGCGCAGCTGGCGTCGGCGACGCCGTTTGCGCGCCCGCCGATGTTCTGGCGGACCCAGCCGATCGAGGCGATGCTCGACGACGACTGGAAGTACACTCGTGATCTCGACGGCAAAGAGACCCTGTATAACATCCGGAACGATCCCAAGGAAAAGCTGAACGTCATTAAGGCAAATGCCGCGCGTGTCGCGACGATGCGCACGGCATACAATCAATGGGCGTCGGCGATGCACGATCCGCTCTGGACCGGGCGCTACGAAGAATATGTCTTCGACGGCCGCACGTACAAATTCAAGCCATGAACGCACACCGCAGGAGAAATCCGATGATTCCCAGACCTGTAGCGTTGGTCGCAACGATGATCGGGTTGTTCGCCGGGCCCACGGCTTACGCCGCGACCTGTCCCACACCGCCGCGCGCCGCTGCGCCGAACCATGCGAAGGGACCGGCACCGCTGTTCGAGCGTGTTGTCGTTCCCGGCATCACCGATCTTGCCGACGGATCGGACAGCGGCGTCCTTGCTGACATGAACCGCGACGGCAAGATCGACATCCTGATCGTCAACGACGGAAAGCCGCGTAGCGACAAGGAGAAGGGCGGTATCCTGAACCTGTTCGTCAACAAGGGTTGCTGGAAATTCGAGAATCACCCCCTGTCGATCGTCGACAGCGGCTTCACTGCCGACGCGCTTGGTACCAAGATGCAGATTGCCAATCTGATCGATTTCAACGGCGACGGTTTCCTCGACATCTTCCTCTCACGCAACCGCGGGCCGGTGCATGGCTCGTCGGGCGGCAATAATCTTCTGATCAGCCAGGGCGCGTGGGACAAATTCCGCGATCTCGCGCCAAAGATGGGCGTGACCAACGATCAGGCGTACAACCGGCAAAGTTCGATCGCCGATGTCGACGGCGACGGCTGGCTCGACATTGCCGTCGCCGCCGACAACATCGGCAACACACAGCGGCTCGGAATCCCCCGCCAGCGTTTTTATCTGTATCTTCCAGCGCTGTCCGCGAAATTCGAGGACGGTCATTTCGAGGATATCAGCGGGACGTCGTTGGTCCCCGGCTTTCCCGGTGAATTTACGTGCAATCCCGAAGTCGACCGCGCGAGTCCCGGTATCACCCTCCGTGATCTCGACAACGACGGCGATCTCGATCTGATCCAATCGTACCATATCGACATGAACATGGCGAAGCAGACCGACCCGTGTGCGTCGGGGGAATATTACACTGGCATGTTTGTGTGGAAAAACATGCTGAAGGAAGAAGGCAAATTCCGGTTCGAGCAGGTTAAGGACAACGGCCTTGCCGAAACCGCGCGCTCGCTGTGGAACCCGAAGACGAAGGCCTATGAAGCGCAGGGCAAGGCCATAAGCCTACCCTACGTCAACACCGCCGATTTCGATAATGATGGCCTTCTCGACGTCGTCGTCGTCGGCCCGACCGATCTCGACTGGTCGGTGAAGACCGATCGCTCGGCGATCAAATTCTGGCACAACCTTGGCGCGATGAAGTTCCGCGCCGCGACCAAGGAGGCGGGACTCGATCCGATCAATTGGACGTACCGCGAATGGTCTAAGTTCTTCGGGGTCAATCTCGATGTCAAAGACGGGCTGATTCACAATAAATGCCCTGAATTCGGGACGAATTATAGCGTTTGTAAGGATTTTTCGCGCCTCGACTACACATTCTATGGGGCCGACACGGTGCTCGAAGACTTCAACAATGACGGATTCGTCGACATCATGGTCGCCGACCGCCACGAACTCGACGGATCGTGGAACGACCTGCGCAACGTCCTGTTTCTGAACAAGGGCGACGGGACGTTCGAACTGCAAAAGCCCGCCATGTCGGGCATCGATGTCAACTCGATCAGCATGGAGGCCGCCGACCTCGACGGCGACGGGTTGGTCGATATCGTCTTCTTCACCGACCCCGGCCATTCGTATCCCGAAGGGCGCTACGGCCTGCCGCCGACGCCGAAGGAGCGGTTCTACGACTTCGTGTTCCGCAACACCGGCGCGAACGGGGCTCGTGCGAACGGTTGGCTGAGCGTGACCTTCGTGGGGATCACGGACGCCCGGCTGGTTGGCACGAAGGTATTCGCTATGGACGGCGATCGCATCCTTGGACGACGCGATATCTTCAGCAACCATTCGTACAAGTCGGGCGACGCTCTTCGCGCACACTTCGGGCTCGGCAAGCGCCATCGGGCAGATCTCGTCGTCAAGCTTCCCGACGGTACCGAGAAACGGTTCACAAAAGTAGCGGGGGACCGCCTCGTCGAACTCAACATGACTACCGGTGCGATACGGACAATCCAGCCGTAATCGCTCAGCGGTAGTCGCTTACGCCGAAAGAATTCCGAAGCGGCTGAGCGACGGCACCATCGTCGCGGTAATCGCAGCCGCGCGTCCGGCTGCGACTTCGGCCAGGCCGGCCGCGCTCATGACCGGGCGTCCGTTTTGGTTGATCCGCTGCCCCGCGCGCTGGATCCGCACCCACGCCGCGTTGAAATCGCCGCCAACAATCGACAGAAGAGCAAGCCGGTCGGCGGGAGGTAGGAGCAGCTGCGTTCCGGCGATCGGCGAGGCGAGCGGCAGCTGCCCTGCCGAGTCGATCTGCTCTTCCAGCAAGAGGCGGTTGAGCCGCGACGCCAGCGTCAACCCTGATCGCCGCGTCGGGACCGGCGCATAGGGCCGATGCATGACATGGAGCAGCTTGGTCGCGATCATGTGCTGCGTCGCCTCTATCACGAGCGACGACGGGTACGCAGCTAGTATCGGGTCAGCAAGTAAGACGGCGACTGTCAGGGCGTGCCCGTCGAGCGCCGCGAGCACATCACCATAAACTTCCGAGGTGAAAGCCGCCGAGCTTGCCTGCTCGAGTTTGCTCCGCTCGGGCAGCAGCGCCCCGGTCGATAGACGGTCAAGGATCATGCCGCCGCCGGCGTCGGCAAACGCCGTCGACTCGCCGGGTCGCGCATAGACATCCATGCGACTGTGCGCGTTGCGGACGGCGTCGAGCATCATCTCGCGCCCAATCACCGGCAGCGACGCGAGGTCGGCGCGCAGGGCCGGCGGCGCGACAAGGGCGAGGTTGTTGAATTCGATCTGGGCATTGGCGACGTAGGTCAGACCCCGGTCAGCCGCCTCGTTGCTCGCATCGCGCACCGACAGCGATGCGCGTTGCGAATTGAGCACATCGTGCGCCAAGCTGCGCGAATCCTGCTCGCCGAGGTTGTCGAGCCAAGCGTGGGCGTAGGGGTTGGCGCGAAAGAATATCGCCTCGACAGCAGCGAGCCGCCGTGCCCGCGCGATGGCTCCCTCGAAACGCGTCAGGCTATCCCCGGCGATATCGGCCGCGAGTTCACGGATCAGGGCATAGAGCGAGTCGATCTGGTTATTGCCGGGTAAGGCCCCGTAATGAAGAAAGACCAAACCATCTTGCTTTAGCAGTCGCGCCGCCGCCCCGAGGACAGTGGATCGAGTTGCGGCATCGAGCCATGAATAAACTCCGCTCAGCGCGGCAAAATCGAGGCGAGGTAGCTCGGCGGTGGCCAGATCGGCAAAATCGAGTTGGTGAAAAGCGACGTTCGTCAGTCCCGCGCGCTTGGCCAGCAATTGTCCAGCGGCAATATGGTCGGGATTGAGATCTATGCCGTGAAATTCAGCGTGAGGATAGCAATCGGCGAGAACGCAGAGCGTCAGACCCGCCCCGCATCCGAGATCGGCATAGGTGAATGGCGCATCAATCGCCGGCGCGCGCCGACCGCCAACCGCCGCAGCGTAGGCAAGATGAACAGGGGCTTGGAACGCGCCAAACGCCGACGGATAGACGACATCGACCGTGTAGTTTGATCGCCCGGCGGAGTGTTCGGTCACGACCCTACTATGTGCCCCATTTCCACTTTAGGGCAATCTGAAATGATTGCGGATCGTTGCGCCGATAATTGGTCGAGATTCCCGGAGTGGTCGTCGCCGCCCCCGATTGGTTGAGGAAATGTTCTTCGTTGGTGAGATTGTTGATTCGCCCGGTCAGGCTGAGATTGCCGCGTTCGAGGCCGAGGCTGGCATTGAACGTGTTGTAGGAACTGAGAATATTCTTGTTTTCGCCGTCCTGATACCCGCCTTCCTCGCGGATGTAATTACCGGAGAAGAACAGATAGATTTTGTTAGCAATCGGCACCCTCCAGACGACATCAGCCTGCGCAGTAAACGGGCGGAGGCGGGCAAGCTGGTTGCCCGGCAGCACCGTCGTAATTCCGGGATTAATCGTGTCGAAATGGCCTTCCTGATGGCCGAGCGTTCCGTCGAGCGTCAGGCTCCCGAGGCGGCGCGGTAGCTTGGGCTTCAGCGCCATTTCAATTTCAAAGCCCCACGCCGTTGCGTTGCCGGCGTTCGTCAGGAACATTGCGCCGTTCAGCGGATCGACCATTGGCTTAATGCCATTATCGAGGTTAGCGAGGATGTCGGTATACTTGATTAAATAGACGTTGCTGTTGAGCGTTAACTGCTTTTGGAACGCAGTAGTCTTAAGTCCAACTTCGTAGTTGATCGAATGCTCCTCGCCGTATTCCGGCGGGACGTTGACGAGGTTGCACGACGTTCCCGGAACTTCGCCGACGCCGCAGGGATTGCCCAATTCGTTATTGAACCCGCCGGCTCGATAAGCGGTAGACACGCGTGCGAACGTGAGGACAGTCGGAGCCAATTTGTAGCTGAGAGTGCCGCCGAAACTGGGATTCTTGAACGAGCGGCTCGGCATTGTCTGTGGACTGCCGACCGGGAAATCAGTGTAGCGCGGCGTTCCGTCGGCGCGCACGGCTTGAATGAGTTGGCTCTTGTCGTCGATGCTATAGCGGGCCTCGCCCTGCACCGATAATTTATCGGTCAGCTTATTGTCGAGTGAGCCGAAGATCGAATATCCGGTCTGCTTGTAGGCGACGTTCTGCGTAAAGTTCGGGTTGATCGCTGCCTTCGTCTTTGTTCCCGGAATGATCGCGCGGCCCGACTGAACTTGAAGATAGGTGTCGCTGAGGTAGAAATAGTCCGCACCAACAAGCCAGTTCAGACGCTCGCCGCCGCCCTGGAGGCGAAGTTCCTGAAAGAAGGTCTTCGCGTCATCGTCGTTGGTGTTGACCTCCGAAAGCGCAACCGTGCCGTCGTTATCGAAATTGAGATAAGCCCTGCGTGTCCGGTAGTTCGTCACCGACACGAGTTTGGCGAAGTTCACGTTCCAATCGACATTAAGCGAGAAATTGGTCTGATTCGCCCCGCTCGTTGCCGGTCCGTTGTAAGCGCTTGTGAACTGATTGCCGTCGGGATCGGGAATACTGATCGTTGTTCCGGGGTCGCCGCGCTCGCGCTCGACGTCGGCAGTGAAGACAATGTCGAGCGATGAAGTTGGACGGAGCCGCGCCGACACGCGCCCTGCAGCGTAACTGCTCGTGTCTTGGATTTGGTTGTTGAAGGTGTTGAGGTAAAAGCCCGAATCGCGCTGCTCGACATCATAGCCTCCGCGGAGCGCGAACTTGTCCGATACCGGGATGTTGACCGTGCCGCGCGACCCATAGTCTTGTTGGCTTCCGCCAAAGGCTTCGATCTCGCTAGCGAACGAAAAGCTTGGTCGCGCTGAAATGACGTTGATCGCGCCGCCGACCGCGTTACGCCCGTACAGCGCGCCCTGCGGCCCCCGCAAAACCTCGATGCGCTCAACGTCAAACAGGTCGAACCGCTGAAAGGTGCGCCCTCCGAGATTGCCGCCGACGATATACGCCCCACTGCGATATAGGCCGATCGCCGAGTCCGAATTCGCCTGGCGGGCCTGACCGGCACCGCGGATGTTGGGCTCACCGGTCGTGTTCGCTGCCGAGTTGATGAAGGTAACGCCGGGTAACAAGGCGATGACGTCGCGTGTGCTTGATGCCCGACCGAGAAGATCGTCGAGTCGATCCTTCGTGACCGCCGACACCACGCCGGGCACATCCTGCAACCGTTCCTCGCGCTTGCGCGCGGTCACGATAATATCGCCGTTGAGCGGGGCTTCGGCCTCGATCCTGGTAGCGGCGTCTTGCGCTACTGAGAACGACGGCCACAGCCCCGAGACCAATGCCCCGAAGGAGACGCCCGCCCGCAAGCCGATCTTCATGATAATCCTCCCCTGGTCCGACGCGGCTGGTTGTCGCCGCTCATGGCGTCTTGCAACGCTCGCTCAACTAGTGTTACCGACCGAACGGTAAGTGATCAATTAGTTTTTGCGGGCATGGCCGATACGGCAGCGAGTATCGTCGTGGCGTCGGTCATCATGCCGGGAAAGTGCTTTAGTCGTGATCAGAAATGCCGACACTTCAGCTCGTCACCAAATTGGTGCCCGCGACCGCCAGATTGAATGCGGCCCGAGCGCAATCGCCGGATCGACGGTTTGATTCGGTTGCTCAAAAAGCGGTGGATTGTGCTCGTGCCGATCGTCGCGATCGTGGCTGTCGTCGGTTACCTGGAGCGGCCACCGCCGCCGCTCCCGCGCAGTCGGTGCCTCGCCATTCGCCCGATCGACATGGTTGCGATCCCGGTGGGCAATGTGGTGATAGGGTCGGAAGATTTTGAGCCTGAGGAGCGGCCGGTGCGGACGGTTCGCGTACCGTCGTTTCTGATCGATCGCCACGAGGTGACCAACAGTGAATTCGCGCGGTTCGTCAGCGCGACGCGCTATGTGACGCTCGCCGAACGACAAGCGGAATGGGCGCGACAGCCCGAGGTCCCCGCCGAGATGCGGCAGCCTGGCGGTGTCGTCTTCCGCATGCCAACCGGGGGCAAGGCCGACGTCGATCGCTGGTGGCGGTGGACACCTGGTGCACAGTGGCGGCATCCTGAAGGGCCGGGTAGCTCAATCGCCGGACGCGACGCGTTTCCCGTCCTTCAGATCGCCTATCCCGACGCCGTCGCTTACGCCCGTTGGCGCGGCAATGTCTTGCCGACCGAGGCACAATGGGAACGCGCGGCACGCGGCAACGCTGCGCATCGAAAATACATCTGGGGCGACGATCCCTATCCACACGGACGGCAGATGGCGAACAGCTGGCAAGGCGTGTTCCCGGTCAAGGACACCGGGGCCGATGGGTTCACCTCGGTCGCGCCCGCCGGCTGTTTTCCGCCAAACGATTTCGGACTTGTCGACATGGCGGGAAATGTCTGGGAATGGACCCGCGACAACTATGCGTCGCACACTGAAGTCGTTGGCCAGATTGACGGTCAGGCCATCACGATCCGCGGCGGCTCGTGGCTGTGCTCGCCCAATTATTGCGGGCGCTTCCGGCCCGCCGCGCGGCAGCCGGGCGATCCGATGATCGGCACGACGCACATCGGTTTCCGGACCGTGCGCGATGTTGGTGCGGGTCCGCCGGTTAGGTAAGCGACATGACGCGATCGAGGACCGGTGCCATCGTTGCGATTGCGCCGAGCGGCGTCGGGGTTCGCCACGCAAACTGACGAATCCGCACCGCCTTTTCGCCGATATCGAGGATGGTAAAGCCATTTTCCTCGCGCGGCGGCAGATGTTCGGTCATGGCGATGCCGGTCGCTATCGCTGGCGCGGCTCCGCGCGCGGCTGAAGGAAAGCTTAGATCGCCCGTCCCGAGCGGTCCGGTCAGCACCAGATGGACCGGTTGCGACAGGTGGAGCCCGCCACTCGCTGTCATCGTGCCCGTCGCGACGGCGTGCAAGTCACCCGACAGCACGAGCGACGCGCGCGCACGACTGCCGGCGAGCGCGACAAGGCGCTGATGCTGGTCGAACCATCGCGGGTGCCAGTCGGGTTTCGCCGTCTCCGTCGTCAGTTTGCCGGCAGCATTGCGAACATCGGGATACCATTCGCCCCATTTTCCCGCCGTCCAGCCGAACGGGACCGATGGAATCTGGACGACATGGCGAACGTCGTCGTCGCGCGACCGATCAGCAATCCAGCGCTCGACGGCGACGGGCACGAAGCCGTCGGGCCCCAGGGTCCGGCGGCAGTCGTACATCAGTCCCTCGAACAAGCGTCCCCAGCGCAGCGTGCCGAAACTGCCACCGCGTCCTGGTAATTCTGGACGAGCGGGATCGGGCAAAAAAGCCGGCCAAAAGCGTTGCTGGAGCTGATCGTGCGCCGACAGGTTGAACGGGGTCGGGGGAAAGGTCGCGACGCCGTCGATGACCACATCGTTGTTAAAGTAATCGTGGTCGTCCGACACGAACCACGACGGCAGCGACCGAAGCCGGGTGCCATACAGGTCCGCGATCTGACGCCCAGCAACCGCCTCGATGATGCGCAAGTTCGCCGTCGCCGCCGGGTCGAGCCGATGGTCGAGCGGGCCGCCGCCGGGAACCACGCGCAAGGCATCGATCACCCCTTGACCGCCACGCGCGATCGCCGATTCCTGATCCCAATAGACATGGTCGCCGTTCGCGACCAACGCGTCGGGCGCGAATGATAGCGCGCGGTCGAGCAGCAAATGGCGGGCGGCCATCGCGTTGAAATAGGGACGACCACCGACGCCGGTGAGTAGTTCCTCACCGCCTGCACAGGTAAATGACAGCAGGCGAAACGTCGACGGCAGTGTCTCTCGCGCAGGCAGAGTTCGCAGGGGCCAAGTATCGGTTCTGCCGGAGGCTCCGGCGTCGATGCGCAATGAATAGGATCGTCCGGGCGCAAGATCGCCGATCATGAACGACCAGAAGCGCCCCTCTGTATCCGTCGCCGCGCCGTCAACACGTCGGTTGCCGACGTGGAGGGTAGGCGCTCTCGTCTGCGCTTGATCGAACGAAGCGGCGATCGACAGCGCGTTCTCCGATACGGTCGGAACGAGGTGGCGGACTGGTCCAGCGTTCCAAACGGATGTGCCACGTGCCGACATTCCGATCAACGGCGCGGCCAGCCCCGCGCCGACGACGGTGCGGCGACTAACCTCGGTCATTTGAGGTTGAGGACGAGTTTGACGAACGTCGCATCCGACCATTTTTCACCGATATTCCTGCCGCCGCCGTCGGCGACATCGACCGACCTGGAAGCGGATACGTCGGGCGCGCGCGATGGCGTCCCGCCCGACCGCCGCCGCGCGGCTGGCGGTCTGCTTGACGGACGATCACCATATTCGCGGTCGGGACGACATACATGCGTAGCTGCCCTGCGCCGGCGGCGAAGACGATGCCGCGGGGCAGGGCGGCGATATCCGCATCAGCGTCACGTGCGTCAGCGGGCTGACGAATTTGCGCTGCATTCGGCGAAGCGGCGAACAGCCAAAAGCTGACACCGTAGCGCGGGTTGGTCGGCGTGCCCTTGAACAGGGCGGCGAGTGTAATTGGGTCGACAAGTTGCTTACCGCCCCATTTGCCCCCGAGCCGGACAAATTCGCCGAAGGTCGCCCATTGCCCCGCCGTCAGCGATGCCTCCGACGGCATTGTCGGATCGCCTTCGCTCGTTCGCCGCCACTCACCGGGATCGATTCCGATCGGTGTCAGGATGCGCCGCCTAAGGTAGATGAGGGGATCGGCCGGCTCGCCGCGAGCCTTCAGCTTGCGCTTCATGATCTCGCCAAACACCTCGAACGGGATCGGACCATATTGAAACAGTGTGCCGGGATCGGCGTTAGCCGCCGTCGCGACCGACGCCGAGTACGGCGGTGGCGCACCTACCGGGCCGCCTGGAACGCCGCTGACGAGGCCGATCAGTTGGCGGATGGTGATGCGCGATTTCCGCGGGTCGGTCTTCCACTCGCTGATCGTGTCGGCAACGTCCTCGTCGAGCGACATGAGCCCGTCCTGCGCGGCGGCGGCGGCCATGATGCCGCTGAAGCTCTTGGTCCCCGACGCTAGTACATGCGCCGTGCTCGCCAATCCGCCGTTGGGATAATCTTCGCAAACGACCTTGCCATTGACCGTGACCAAAAAGCTGATCCCGGCGTGCATCGCCGAATAGGCGGCGGCATTCGCGCAGCCGGCAACGACGGTCGTGGTTGCCGCGTCCGCCGACGCGGCGGCAAGGACCGTGGCCAGAAAGGTGGTTAAAGCAGTTTTCATCTGAAAATATCCTCGGGCAATGCGGCGACGAAATCAGCGATCAGGGCTGCGACCACGTCCGGCCGCTCGATCGGCGAGCCATGGCCGGTCATTTCGATTGTCAAAAATCGTGCACCAGGGATCGCCTCGGCGATGCCACGGCTGACGGGCAGGTTGGGATCCTCGTCGCCGGTCGCAACGAGAGTCGGCACTGCGATCCGCGCGATGTCGGCTTCCCACGGCATCGGGCCCAGATGCGCCCGGCACGCCTCGAGCGCCCGGTCGGGGTCGTGATGGTCAAGCCAAGCGGGATCGATCCGACCGTGCGTCAGTCCTGCCGCTGCGCGCCGCGCCTGAGCGCGCTCGACGCCGGCCTCGCGGACCAGCCGGTCCGCCGGCGCCCCGACTGCCACGTCGAGCAGGACGAGGGCGCGCAATCGGTCAGGATAACGCAGGGCAAAGCGCATTGCCGTGCGCGCGCCATACGCCGCCCCGATGACAACCGCGCGGGCGATGCCAAAATGATTGCACACCGCGGCAAGATCGTCGGCGTAGCGGTCGAAGGTGAAGAGCGACGTCGCGACGCTCGCACCCGTCCCGCGCATATCATGGCGAATGACTCGAAACCGTGTCGCGAGCGTCGTCGCGACCGCGTCCCACGCGAGCAAGTTGGTTTGCGCCATATTGATCAGCGCCAGCGGTAGATTGGCGGGGTCGCCGTCAGCGCGCGCGCGGATGCGCCCTTGCTCGACGTCAATAAAACGATCTGCGACGATCAACGTGCGCACCCTCCCCGTTTGATTTCCAACCTACCGAGCGGTAAGTGCTTTGGCAACAGCAGGGAGCGGCGCGTGCGCGGTGAACAGATCATTCTGGCGGCCTACCCCGTGGGTGAACCCGGCGACGTCGATTTCACCCTCGAAAATTTTATCGTCATGCCGCCTCGCGTAGGCGAGGCTCTATGCGAAACAATTTACCTGTCGCTCGATCCGTACATGCGCGGACGGATCAGTGGTCAAGCGAGCTGTGCCCAGCCGGTCAAGATCGGCGACCCGATCGTCGGCGGAACCGTCGGGCGCGTCGTCGCCTCCGACGACGCGCGCTTCGCAGTCGGCGACTATGTCGTCGGGCAGGGCGGCTGGCGGTCGCACTGGACGGCGTCCGGCGATGCCCTGCGCCGCCTCAATCCAGCTGTTGCGCCGATTTCGACCGCGCTTGGCGTGATGGGGATGCCGGGGTTAACCGCGTATGCGGGGTTGATCGAAATCGGGCGGCCGCTGCCCGGTCAGACGGTCGTGGTGTCGGCGGCGTCGGGCGCGGTCGGTTCGGTGGTCGGCCAAATCGCGAAGGCACACGGCTGCCGAGTAGTCGGCATCGCCGGCGGACCTGAAAAATGTGGCTATGTCGTCGATGAGCTTGGCTTCGACGCGTGCGTCGATCACCGCAGTCCCGACGTCAACGCGGAAATGGCGGCGGGCTGTCCAGACGGTATTGATGTGCTGTTCGAGAATGTCGGGGGCGAGACGTTCAAGACCGCACTGCGCCTGACGGCGGTGCACGCGCGCATCATCGTCTGCGGCTTCATCTCGGCATATAACCTGACCGAAGCGCCTCCGGGACCCGACAGCCTGATCGAGATGCTCGGCCAGATGCAGGTCAAGCGGGCAACGATGCGCGGCCTTCTCGTCGGTGACTTTGAGGCGGTTCGCCCGCGCTTCTTGGTCGATATGGCGACTTGGATCGCGGCGGGTACGATCAGGTACTGCGAGGATATCACCGATGGCCTCGCTGCCGCGCCGTCGGCGTTTCAGGGGCTGCTGCGCGGGCAGAATTTCGGCAAGGCCCTCGTCCGCGTCGCAGTAGACCCAACGCGTTAGGTGCGCTCGCCCCGCCGCGCCCAGTGGCGCCCGGCCATTACGAAGCATGGGATGCCAAGGACCGATACCGCGCCGTTCCATACCAGTCCGGTCGTCAGCGCCGAGGTCGATCCCGTCGCGACGAGATGATCGACAAAGACTCCGGTGGCAATGTTACCGAGCGCCGCGCCGAGCATCGTTGTGCACACCAGCACAGCGGCGGTCACCGTCGCGCGGATGCGTTCGGGGGCATATTCCTGCGCCGCCGCGTTGATCGCGGCGAACGGGATGATGACCGACAGCGCGCTGACGAAAGCAACAACGTAGAACCCGACCGAATGTGGCGGCATGTAGCGGTAAATCACGATCAGCGGCGTCATCGCGAGATAGATATACGCCAGCCCCATCGCTCGCCCGCCGCGCAAGGCGCGATACGACCAGTCCCCGACCGCGCCGCCCAGCAGCGCTCCGGCGACGCCGCCGCCGAGGTAGATCAGCCCGAAAATCTTCTGCGCTTCGGCGACCTGATAACCGCGCTCTTTGACCAGCCACGCTTGATCAAGAACGAGGCCGCCCTGCGCGAAGACGACGAGCGTCGCGCCGAGCAATAGCCAACGCAGCTCGGGCGTCGTCCGCAACGTCGCGAACAGGTCCCGGCGTTGCGCAGCGCCAAGCGCGCCCCGGATTTTTGTCGCGAGAACCGGGCGGACATCGCGCAGGAACAGCGGAATCAGCGCGGCGACGATACCGATGGCGCCCAGCACCATGAACGTCCCGCGCCAGCCGATCGACGGTCCGAGAAAGCCCGCCGCGAACAGACTGACCGACGACCCGATCGGCAGTCCGAGATAATAGATGCCGAACGCCGTTCCCCGTCGGCTGCCCTTGAAGCGATCACCGAGCAGTGACAGGGCGGCGGGCGCGAATGTCGCCTCGCCGATCGCGACGAAGCCGCGCGCAACGACGAGATGACCGAACGACGCAGCAAACCCCGACGCCGCTGTCATCGCGCTCCAAACGATAAGGCCGACCGCGATCAGCCGGGTTCGCGAATAGCGATCTGACAGCGGCCCAAGCAGTAGAATCGCAACTGCGAACACCCCGGCAAAGGCGAGTCCGGTCAGCAGCGAGAACTGAAAATAGCTAATCCCCAGATCCTTCTTCACATCGACGACGAAGCTCTTCAACAGCAACCGGTCGGTGTAGTTCATGATGTTGAGCAGCATCAGCAGCCCGAGGAGAATGTACGGGCTCGAGGCCGATGGTTTTGCGGCGGCGTTATCCATCACTCGACCCTCAGCTCGAAATATTGGCGGATGTCGAAGCCGAAACCTGTCAGCCACCCGCTATCGACGTATAATTCGTTCCCAGTCAGCATCGCTGAGGCGGGGCTGCAGAGGTAAAGAGCGGCCAGCGCAACGTCGGCGGGCTTGACCATTTCGCCTAGCGGCAGCGACGCCCCGGTGTCCGCAATGGACTCCGGGGTTTTTGCGCGCGCATGCGGGACACGCATCGAATTCTCCATCGGCCCCGGCAGGATTGTATTGACGCGGATGCGATCGCGACCAAGTTCGAACGCCGCGTGGCGGGCAAACGCCAATAGCCCCGCCTTCGACGCGGTGTAGTGGACGCCGCTCAAATAGCCGATGGTCTTTGCAGCGGTAGACCCGACAACAACGATTGCGCCGCCGCCACGCGCGCGCATGACCGGGGCCACCGCCTTGGTGAGATAGAATGCCGCTGACAAGTTGACCCCGATGACCCGCTGCCAGTCGGCGACCGGCATGGTCGCGATGCTCGCGCGAGTCGCCGTTCCGGCATTGCTGATGAGCAGATCGATGCCGCCTAGTTCGACGGCGATCCGCGCGATCGTCGTCGCGACAGCCACCGGATCGGCAACATCAAGCTCGAAGTTACGCTGTCCCCGATGGGTGGGCACGGCTGAATCGAGATCGCACGCGGCAACCGTCGCTCCCGCCGCGCGCAGTGCGGCCACCGCCGCCGCGCCGATGCCCGACGCCGCCCCGGTGACGACGGCTACTTTGCCGTCAAACGAAAACGACCCATCGCCCGTTCGGCGCATGCCGCCCCTCCCCTATTACTTTTTACCGACCGATCGTTAGGCGTGATTGACCGCAATCGCCACACTGTGCAAATACAAAAACACAACTGTATGCCACCCGGTGGTTGGCTACCCGTTGGTCGGCGACAACTTGCCCAGTCATTCATTTTCGCACACATGGATGATCGAGGGGCACAAACAAGCGGGAATGATACGAATGGCCAGCGTCAGCCGGCACGAGCAGATTTATTTCGCCGCCGCCCGCCTATTTGTCGACAAGGGGTATTCGGGGACGTCGATGAGCGACATCGCCCAGTCGGTCGGGATGACCAAGGCGGGCCTATATTACTTCATCGAGAGCAAGGAAAACCTGCTCTACACGATCATGTCGTACGGCATGGATCGCCTCCACCGCGAAGTGGTCGATCCGGCGGTCGCGGCGGTCGATCCTCTCGACCGTCTCCGGATCATCGTCCGCAATCATGTCGAGAATATCGGCCGAGCGCAGGATGAAAAAGGTAACCCGATCACGATTGTCGTCAACGAAATGATGGGCTTGACCGGCGATCTTCGTGCTCAGATTGACGCGCGTAAACGCGAATATCTCGAGTTTGTTCGTGACACGCTTCGCCAACTCGACGGACAGGGCCAGCTCCACAAAGACGTCGATATACCGGTGGCTGCGTTTTCTATCCTCGGCATGGTTACGTGGATGACCCATTGGCACAGGCCAGGCGGCAGGCTTACGCTTGACCAGATTGCCGACCTAATTACTGATCAAGCGTTGCGATCGGTCCTGAAGTCCTAGCCTTCCTCGACAACCTACCGGTCGGTTGGTAAGACGCGCAGCGGAGTGGGCGGGTCGGGGCGAGAGGGCAGATCGCGATGCTTCTTCAGCTGTGCTCCCCGTGGTTATCGACCCAGTCGCGGTCGGTCGCTTCATGGACACGCTGCTGGCCGATGGCACCGTCGCGGTGCGCGTAACTCAATTTCATCGAGGCCACTCCAATCTTACTTATCTCGTCGAGCGGGGCGGCTCGAACTATGTCCTACGCCGCCCGCCGAATGGTATGATCGCCAAGTCGGCGCACGACATGGCACGCGAGCACTTGGTGCTGTCGCGTCTTTGGCGAGGCTTTCCGACGGCCCCGCGATCGTTGGCATATTGCCCCGATGCCCTGGTCATCGGCGCACCGTTCTTCATCATGGAGCACAAGGCCGGCGTCGTCTTCGGCGAACGCGCTTCCGACGACGCAACAACACGCCAACACTGCCTTGCGCTGGTCGATACCTTCGCCGAGCTGCATCACGTCGATTACCGCAAGCTCGACCTCGAAGTCCTCGGGCGACCGGTGGGATTCATCCGGCGTCAGGTCGATGGCTGGCGCGATCGCTACCGTCGGGTCCGGACGCATGACCACGACGCTATTGATCGTCTCGGTGCTTGGCTTGACGCCAACGTCCCATCCGATGACAGGGCGGCAATTTTGCACAACGACTTTAAATTCGATAACCTGTTGTTCAACAATACAACCGTATCGGCGGTGCTCGATTGGGAAATGTGTACGCTCGGCGACCCCTTGATGGACCTGGGGCTGCTGCTGACGTACTGGGCAACACCCGACGACGGGACGTCGTGGCGAAGCAAAACCGATCCGTCGGCTTGGATTGGAGCATTGACGCGGCGCGAGGTCGTCGAGCGGTATGTCGCGCGATCGGGCAGCCCGGTGCCGGATATGGATTTCTACCTTGCCTTCGGCGCCTTCAAACTGGCGGTCATCTTGCAACAGCTTTACGCGCGCTGGACGCGCGGGGAATCACGCGACGAACGGTTCGAATCCTTCGCCGCCGCCGTCGCCGAACTCGGTCAGTCCGGACTCCGTGCGGCCGGGGGCGAACCACTATAAAATATCTCCAGCTGTCATCGCAAACTGAGCCGTAGGGTCGATTTATTCCAAGGATGCGAACGACATGAACGGAGCCGAGCGACTAGTAACGACTGCAGCGGAGGCCGGGATTGCGCTTTGCCTGATGAACCCAGGCACGACCGAAATGCCGTTGGTGTCGGCGTTCGAAACGGAACCGCGCATCCGTCCCATCCTCGTCGTCCAAGAGGGGGTCGCGACAGGGGCCGCCGACGGCTATTTTCGGATGGCGCAACGGCCGGCGATGGTGCTCCTCCATCTCGGTCCAGGGCTGGCGAACGGTACGGCGTATCTCCACGACGGAAGGCGGAGCGGGTCGGGCGTGCTGACTATCGTCGGCGAACACGCGTCATGGCACTTGTCGAACGATCCACCGCTCGCGATGGACATTGCCGCCGTGGCCGGGGCGGTGTCCGCGTGGGTGCGGACAATCGACACTGCAGCAGCGGTTGCGCAGGACACGCTCGACGCTACCGCCGCCGCCGCCGCCGGGGCGATCGCGACGCTGATCATTCCGCACGATGTCCAACTCGGAGCGGTTCCGGCGGTAGTGCCGACATTGCTTACGAGCGCGTTGCCAATCGTCCGTATCGGTGCCGCACTCGATATTCTGCGGGCGCCCGGTGCGGCCCTCATCCTTGGTGGCGACGCGCTGTCCGAAGCGTCGATACGCGCGGCAGGACGGCTGGCGGCAGCGGGGATCCGCGTCCTTGTCCACGAATTTCCGGCACGTCTTGAACGCGGCGGCGGGTTGATCGCCCCCGAACGCATCCCATATTTCCCCGAACAGGCGATCGCTTGCCTTTCGTCGAGTGCAGGCTTCGTCTGCGCCGGCGCGCGCGAACCGGTCGCATTCTTCGGCTACCCCGGCATTCCCGGACGCCTGTTGCCCCCCGGCGCGCCGATCGTTCATCTGTTCGACCGCGGGGCGGACGCCGCGCGGGCGCTCGAGACGCTCGCCGATGCCATCGCGGCTCCGGCGGCGTCAGCGGTTAATCTGCCCGCCCCGGCGAAGGCGTCGGGACCGCTCGATCCGCCGACCTTCGCGAAGGCGGTCGCCGCTGCAATTCCGGAGTTCGCGATCGTCATGGACGAAGGTAATACGACGTCGCCGACGCTGTATGCCGAAAGCGCCGGTGCGCCGCGCCACAGTTACCTGACACAGCCCGGCGGCGCGATCGGCCTCGGCCTGCCGGCGGCGCTCGGGGCGGCGTTGGCGTGTCCCAACCGCCCAGTGATCGCCGTTCAAGCCGACGGCAGCGCGCTCTATACGCTGCAGGCGCTGTGGACGATGGCGCGCGAGAACACCAACGTCACCGTCGTGCTGTGCGACAACCGCAGCTATCGCATCCTTGGCATGGAGTTGACGCGGACCGGCAAGGCTCCCGCCGACTTCGGCCGCGTCGAACGCGCGATGATCGACCTTGGCACGCCGCCGATCGACTGGCTCGCGCTGGCGAAGGGCTTCGGCGTCAACGGTGTTGGCGTCGCCTGTGCCGAGGAGCTGACTGCAGCGATCATGGAGGCTGTCCGCGCGCCCGGCCCGTTCATCATTGTCGCCGAAATCGTTTAGCGGGCAACCTCGGGTGGGTCGATTGCGGCGCGGATCGCGGCGACCGACATCGCCATGATCCACGCGGTATTATGGTTCGGGTTGCCGTACATATCCATACCCGCAAAATAGACGACCTTGCCGATCTCGTCCGTGAACGGTGACGGCAGGATGCGCCGTGCGGCGACGAGCGGCGGCATTACCGGCAGGCTGCGGTCCACGAGGACGAACTGCCCGCTTCGCCCGTCTGCCGCCTGCCATGCGATCACGGCGTTGGGATTCAGCCCGAAATAGCCGCCGGCGTTGTGGACGACCGACAGCCCATATAGCGCGATGGCGGCGTCGCCCTTTCCGATCACAGCGGCCCCGTCATAATCGATCAGGCCGTATTTCGCGTCCGGGAACACCCCTTCAAGAGCGAGAACCTCGCGCGGGGCAAAGTCGTGAGCTGGATCGAGCAGGATCGCGCGGGCGCGGCGGCCTTCGTAGCCAATCAGGACATCCTGCGCTGTGCGCCCGGGATGCGGCAGGGCGCTCACCTTGCGGACGCCGGCCTGCATCGCCTTGTTTGCTGGATCGGCCATCGTGAAGATTGTCGTCCACGTCGGTTTCGCGCCCAGGGTGCGTCGCAAGACCTTGTCGTCGATCGAGGCGTAGAGCGCGCCGTCCACAACCGACAATCCCATGATCCGCCCACGCGGGCCGTCGCTCTTGAACTCGGGTACGGCGGCCCAATCGATCAAGCCCGTGCACGAAGCAAACGACCCGCGCCAAATTCCCGAACCGTTGACGCCGACGAAGACGGTTTCAGCGTGTGTGACCGGGTCGACGTAGCTCGTCGCCGCGCGCGTAGAGCGGTTGCGCCGCGCAACCGGGCCGACCCTTGCGTCGAGACCCGTCGCAACCCACGGACTATCCCCGGTGCGCCGCGCGAAGACCTCGTTGCTGCCGGTTCCGCCCGCAAGGAGGAGATCGACCGGCGCGGCGAGTTTTTGGCCCCGGTCGTCGCGGGTGAAGCGAACCGCCTCGAGGAAGCTTAAGCCGAGATTGTTGCTCGCGGTGAATTGGGCGAATTCGTGATCGACGCGCCACTCGCCGTGCGGGCGATCGAGCACGATCCCCTGCGGTCCGGCGGGTGTCGGATCGACGCCGTTGGGGGTGTCGGACCACATCCCGGTCGCCGCGAATAATTTGCCGTCGAACCCGGCAAGGACGCGCAGCTCGGTCCGGCCCATGAAATGCCCGGCCGCGTCGGTTGCCCCGCCACGATAGATCAACGTGGCGGTGCCGTCGGCTGGCATCGGCGTCGCCGTCACACGGTATTGGCTGACCCGCATCATCGTCCGGTTTAGCAGGTTCGCCGAAACGACGCCGGAGAGTACGACCGACCGACCGACAAGAAAGTCGAGGTCGCGCGCTTTGGCGTCGGGCAAGATCAGTGGGCCGGTCCCGTCGACGGTCACGACCTCGAGCGCCGGATAGGGCGCCACCCTGCCGGCAGATGTAACCGACCGCAGCATCCCGGTGACGATTATCTGATCTGCGCGAGCAGGGGCCAGCGCGATAAACGCTAGTCCCGCGAGCAAGCGAACTGACGTCACCAGAGCGCCGCTGTCATTCGGCCTTCTTCGCTCGCGCTGCGATCGCCGCCTTCATTTCGTCGAGGGTGATCTTGCCGTCACTGTTCGCATCGATTCGTGCGAAGCCTGCCTCCTTGCGACCGGCGGCGAGCCATTCCGCCTTCGACACGTCACCGCTCTTGTCGGTGTCCATCCTCGCGAACACCTTTGCAGGATCGGGAGCATCCTGCGCGAACGCGGGAGCGGCTACGGCTGCGGTCAGCAGCGTGGCAGCCAAGGTCAGATATCGCATAAAATCTCCTCCAAGAATTGTTCGTAGCCAACAACCTACCGATCGGTCATTAACAAGCCAAGGGAAAATCGCTGGTCGTGCGTTAAGGTTAGGGATCGCTACCGAAGCCCGCTGGGAGGAAAGCAATGCCGAAGCTCAAATCAACAATTTTCGCCGGGTTGGCCACGATCGCGTTGGTGTCAGGCGTCCTCGTCGACGCACGTGGGGTGAGGCGCGGCGGCGGCGCGGAGAAGGTCGTCCCCGGCGCGGTGACGATCAGTTACGGCAGCGACCCCAAGCAGGTGCTCGATGTTTACCCGCGCAGCGGGATAACCAAAGCCCCGATCCTGATGTTCGTCCACGGCGGCGGCTGGGCCATCGGCAAACGTCAGAACACTGACGTGTTACCCGACTATGCCGCCCGCCACGGAATGCTGCTCGTTTCAATCGACTACCGCCTCGTTCCCGCCGTTACGGCGAAGGAGTGTACCGAGGACACCGCCGCCGCAATCGCCAAGGTGCGCGCCATCGCGGTGAAGAACGGCGGCGACCCGAACCGCATCTTTGTTGTCGGGCACTCCGCGGGGGCGCATCTTGCCGCCCTTGTCGCGACTGATCCGACCTACCTCGCGCGGTATTCGATCAAACCGACCGACCTTGCCGGGATCGTCCTTCTCGACGGCGGCAGTTACGACCTGACCGACGATACCAAGGCGAAGAAGAAGGCGGCGAAAGGCGGTAGCAACGGCGAGGAAGCGACCGCCTATGCGCAGGCGGTTGGCGGGCAGGAGGCCGCGCTGTCGCCGGTCCTCAAGATCAAGGCGGGCGAAAAATATCCGCCGTTCCTGATCTTTCACGTTGCGAACCGTGCCGATTCTGGTGGTCAGTCACGCAAACTCGCAGCAACACTGACCGCAGTCGGGGCGGCAGCGGTGGTGATCCCCGCCGAGAACAAAGTCCACGCAACGATCAAGCGCGAATTCGGTATCGTTGGCGACCCTGTAGGTGAGCGCTCGGCGACGTTCTTCGCTACCGCTAAGCTGTAAGGCTTTCTAGTTCGAAGGGCCCGGCGATCACGGCAGCCGGGCTCGGAAGAAATTTAATACGCGATTGCTCGTCGCCGCCGAAAACTGATGCGATGTGTAGGCGACGAAGAGCTGGTCCTGAATATCCTTGCCGAACGGCGAATATTGCGCGGGAATGATCGGGGTGAAATTCACCGTCGTCGGATCGGTCGTCTGATAATCCTTGGCGTCAAGGAGGTTAGCAGTCTTGAGTGAAGTGTAAATGACGGTCGAATCCGCCGCGCCGATCCCGGGGATCTGGGTAAAGCGGCTGGGGTAGACCGCGCTCGGGGCGA
Organism: Sphingomonadales bacterium; assembly: GCA_038226115.1. Classification (GTDB taxonomy): domain Bacteria; phylum Pseudomonadota; class Alphaproteobacteria; order Sphingomonadales; family Sphingomonadaceae; genus Polymorphobacter_B. The sequence continues at coordinate 24,877 of JBBRQR010000002.1, forward strand.
CGATCGTATAGGACGTCGGGATCATCCGTGCTGCGAGCGCATCCGAATTGATCTTGGCCGAGGCGTTGCGGTTGGGATCGGCGACGGTGTCATTTTGCGCCATCGTCCAGATGCCTGGCACCGTCGTCGCCTGCGCGATGGCGAGCGATCCGGGCACGCAGTGCTGATGCGTCGCCTTCCACGAAAGCAGGAAGCCGAAACGAAGCGCCGCCCCGGCCCCGTCGGAATGCCCCGAGCCGAACACCGGGGTCGATGGCAACATTAACCCCAAACTCACGAACATCGCGATCAGCTTCTGGATGTTGGCGACGTCGGGACTCGCCGACGGGTTGGCTTGGTTGACGATCTGGTCCCAAGTCTTGTTGACCCTGTCGTTGCTGTCGAGGGACGCGACGGCAAAGCCCGCGCCGACACAATCCCGGGCGAATTTGAGTTCCTCGATTTTCTGAAATTGCGACCCACCGTTGCCGCCGGTTCCGTGAAAACGCAAGATCAGCCCTTGCAGCGGCACTGCGGGGAAGTGCCAATACGCATTGACCGCGTTCGGATCGCTCGCTCCGAGACCATTCAAGATGATCGTCGTCGGCGTGAAGGCGGCAAGCGCTTTGAACGTTGCAGTGATCGTCGTGTTCGCGGTCAGCGGCAATGTACCTGTCCGGCGCTCGCTGGCATTCATCAGGATTGCGGTGCCTCCCGTCCACTTGTCGAACACCTGGTTGGTCGGATCGGCGTCTGCAAACACGTCGAGGGTCGCGCCAGAAGTTTGCGTCGCCGCCTGAATGCCGGTGACGACAGTCAACACACTCGGTGTCGGGGTCGGCGTAGGCGTGGGCGTAGGCGTAGGCGGCGGCGAAGCAGCAGGCGTTGATCCAGTGCCGCCGCTGCACGAAGCGGCAAGGACGCCAACCCCGAACACGAGTATTTCACGTCGCCGAAGAATATCGTTCATAATCGACCTCTTGATACTACGAGCCAACGGCGATCATCCAAGCCCACCCCGCATTAAACGGGCGGCGACGAAAATCCCTTCGCGCCTAATGCGCCCGGAGGCGTCGCAATATCGCGCGATGGCCGTGTACACTACGGAGTTTGTGCGTGTAAATAGGCGTCGAACCGGGACCCCCGATCGGCGTCCAAAAGGGACCCCCCAATGGCGCTGGCGGGCGTCGATGATGGACGCGCCCATTCGCGCTGCTTGCGGCGTAGGGAGGGCGTAGCCCGACCGGAGGCGCAAGCAGCGCGAACCGATCCTTTCTCTGGCGTCAGCTGCGGTTCTTGAAGCGCCAGCTGTCGTTGCCGGTCTCGACGATGTCGCAGTGGTGG
>JBBRQR010000003.1:0-24424 GCA_038226115.1 Sphingomonadales bacterium
CCCATCTCGCACGCATCGCGCCCATCGCTCACGCCCACATCAACATGCGTGGCACCTTGCGTTTCAACCTCCAGCAACACCGCGATGCGCTCCTCGATCATTCCTCGAAAAGCACCCCCAAAGCCAAAAATCGGACGCAAAGCTGAAAATAACAAGATATTTAATTATATCAACCTGTTAGCGCGAAAGAAGGCCGATTTACCGCATTATATCAACAACTTGCCTAACGTCACTTTCCGCACCAAAATGACGTGGACCCCCGGCGCGGCAGCGCGCGCTCGGCCGGATCGCCGCCAACCCCGCCGGGCTCGCCGCCAAGCTCGAAGTGCTCGATCCCGAACCGAAGGCCCGCGCGGCATGACGCTGATCATCGACTGTCACGGCCATTATACGACCGCACCGCCCGCGCATGATGCCTGGCGCGCGGCGCAGGTCGCGGCGTGGACGGCCGGGACCAACACGCCGCCGTATCCCGAAATTTCCGACGACGAGCTTCGCGCGTCGGTCGAAGGAAACCAGCTCCGCCTGCTCCGCGAGCGCGGGGCCGACATGACGATCTTCTCCCCGCGCGCCTCGGTCATGGGGCACCATATCGGCGACGCGGGCGTGTCGCTGGCGTGGACGCGGGCGTGCAACGACCTGATCGCGCGCGTCGTCGGCCTCTACCCACAGACCTTCATCGGCGTCTGCCAGCTGCCGCAGTCGCCGCTCGCCGACATGGCCGCGAGCATCGCCGAGCTCGAGCGCTGCGTGGTCGGGCATGGCTTCGTCGGCTGCAACCTCAACCCCGACCCCGGCGGCGGGCATTTCACCGCAGCCCCGCTGACCGACCGCAGCTGGTATCCGTTCTACGAAAAAATGGTCGAACTTGACGTGCCGGCGATGGTCCACGTCTCGGGGTCGTGCAACCCGGGGCTTCACGCGACCGGAGCGTTCTACCTCGCTGCCGATACGATCGCCTTCATGCAGTTCCTCGAAGGCGACCTGTTCGCCGATTTCCCGACGTTGCGCTTCATCATCCTGCACGGCGGGGGTGCGGTGCCGTACCATTGGGGGCGGTATCGCGGGCTTGCCGACATGCTCAAGAAGCCGCGTCTTACGACGCACCTGATGCGCAACGTCTATTTCGACACGTGCGTCTATCACCAGCCGGGGATCGACCTGCTGTTCGAGGTCATCGACCCAAAAAATATCCTGTTCGGGTCGGAGATGGTCGGCGCGGTGCGCGGCATCGACCCCGAGACGGGCTTCTACTTCGACGACACTAGGCGCTACGTCGACGCGCTCGGACTCGACGATGCGACGCGCCATGCGGTCTACGAAGGCAATGCCCGGCGGGTGTTTCCGTGCCTCGACGCGCAACTGAACGCGGTGGGCAAGTGATCGACATCCACGCCTATCTCGCCGAGTTGGAGGACATCCCCGGCACCCGCGTGTTCACCGCCGCGCGCAGTCGCAAAGGCTATCATCTCAACCAGTTCTGCATGTCGCTGATGACCGCGCCGAACCGCGCGCGGTTCAAAGCCGACGAGGTGGCGTATCTCGACGAATGGCCGATGTCGGCGGCGCAGAAGGCCGCAGTGCTAACGCGCGACTACAACGCGTGCATCGACGAGGGCGGAAACATCTATTTCCTCGCCAAGATCTTCTCGACCGACGGGCAGAGCTTCGTGCAGGCGGTGAGTACGATGACCGGCGCGAGTGTCGACGCGCATCAGGCGATGATGATCGCGGGCGGCCGGTCGGTCGAGGGGCTGCGGTCGAAGCGCGAAGCGGCGCTGGCGGCGGTCGCGGCGGAAGCGGGCGAAAATTCCTCCGGGGAGGATTTATAATGGCCCGCCTCACCGCCGGTATTGCCTCGAGCCATATCCCCGCGATCGGGGCGGCGATCGACAATGGCAAGTCCGCCGAGCCGTATTGGGCGCCGGTGTTGGCCGGGTACGACTGGACCAAGGCGTGGCTCAAGGCGGAAAAGCCCGACGTCGTCATCCTCGTCTTCAACGACCATGCGAGCGCGTTCAGCCTCGAGATGATCCCGACGTTCGCGATCGGCTGCGCCGACAGCTTCGCGCCGGCCGACGAGGGGTGGGGGCCGCGCCCGGTACCGGTGGTCGCGGGGCACGCCGACCTTGCGTGGCACATCGCGCAGTCGTGCATCCTCGACGAATTCGACCTGACGATCGTCAACAAGATGGACGTCGACCACGGGCTGACGGTCCCGCTCAGCCTGATGTTCGGGCAGCCCGGTGCGTGGCCGTGCAAGGTCATCCCGCTCGCGGTCAACGTCGTCCAGTATCCGCCGCCGACCGGCAACCGCTGCTGGCGGCTCGGCGAGGCGATCGCGCGCGCGGTCGAGAGCTTCCCCGAGGACTTGAACGTCCAGATCTGGGGGACGGGGGGCATGAGCCACCAGCTGCAGGGCGCGCGGGCAGGGCTGATCAACCGCGCGTGGGACACCGCGTTCCTCGACGACCTGACCGCCGACCCCGAACGGCTGCGGACGCTGCCGCACATCAATTATCTGCGCGAGGCGGGGTCGGAGGGGATCGAACTCGTCATGTGGCTGGTCATGCGCGGTGCGCTCGGCGAGGGCGTGCGCGAACTCCACCGCTTCTATCACGTTCCGGCGTCGAACACCGCCGTTGGACATCTGGTGTTGGAGAAGACGGCATGAGGATCGCGCTCGCAGGGGCCGGGGCGTTCGGGGAGAAGCACCTCGACGGGTTGCGGCTGATCGATGGGGTGACGGTGACCTCGCTCGTTGGGCGGCGGCTCGAGCCGACGCAGGCGATCGCGGCGAGATACGGGATCGGCCACGCGACGACCGACCTCGCCGATGCCCTCGCGCGCGACGACGTCGACGCGGTCATCCTGTGCACGCCCACGCAGATGCACGCCGAACAGGCGATCGCGTGCATGGACGCGGGCAAGCACGTTCAGGTCGAGATCCCGCTCGCCGACAGCCTCGCCGATGCCGAGGCGGTTCTGGCGAAGAGCGTCGCCACCGGGCTGACGTGCATGGTCGGGCACACGCGGAGGTTCAACCCGAGCCATCAATATATTCGCGGGCTGATCACGGCGGGCGACCTCCACCTCCAGCAGATGGACGTTCAGACGTACTTCTTCCGCCGCCAGAACATGAACGCCAAGGGCGAGGCGCGGTCGTGGACCGACCATTTGCTGTGGCACCACGCGGCGCACACCGTCGACCTATTCGCGTATCAGGCGGGGCCGATCGTCGCCGCGAACGCACTCGCCGGGCCGCTCCACCCCGAATTGGGGATCGCGATGGACATGTCTATCCAGCTGAAAAGCGAAAGCGGGGCGATCTGCACGCTGTCGCTCAGCTTCAACAACGACGGCCCGCTCGGCACCTTCTTCCGCTACATCGGCGATACCGGCACGTGGCTCGCGCGCTACGACGACCTGTTCACCGGCAAGGAGGTCGCGGTCGACGTGTCGCAGGTCGCGGTGTCGATGAACGGCATCGAACTGCAGGACCGCGAATTCGTCGCCGCGATCCGCGAGGGGCGCGAGCCGAACAGCAGCGTCGCGCAGGTAATACCGTGCTACCGCGTACTCGACGCGCTCGACCGGCAGCTGGCGGGTTAGACCCGGCGCAGCGGATCCGTCGGACGCTAAGCGATCGCGTTCTTGAGCAGCGATCGCAGCGGCATCACCAGCGCTTCGAGCGCCGCCGGGCTCGTCGCCAGTGCGGCGGTGTCGATCGGCGTGTGGTGCAGCACGCTCGCGCCGACCAGCCCCGCGATCGGCGCGTAGCCCGCCTTGGCGTAATATTCGATATCGCCGACCGCGGTCGCGGCGTCGACGACGCGCGGCCGGTCGTAGCCCGACACCCCGGCGAACGCCGCCGCCGCGACCGGCACGATCGCCGCCGACGCCGAGATACCACGCGACGCCGGGGGCTGTGTGCCGCGCCGCGCACCGTCCGCGCCGAACACCGGGTCGAGCACCGCGATATTCGCGCCGAGGTGGAGCCACAGGCCAACCGCGGATGGCGGCGGGAAGCCCCCGGCCAGCGCCGCGATCGAGCCGCTGCCCTCGGTCTCGTGGCCCGAGGTGGCGAGGAACACCAGCGGTGACGGCAAGGTCCGCGCGGCCCATTCGGCGAGCATCAGGAACAGCGCGAGGCCGGTGCCGCGCTCGCCGGCGCAGCCGAACCAGCCCGACGTCGGGGTTGACACGACGATCGCCTTGCCCGTCCCGGGACGCGTCGCGACGATGTTCGCCGCCGACCGCTCGACGCCGGCGCCGTGGATCCTCAGACGCGCCGCCATGCCGTCGACGAGCATCGCCCCTGCGCGTCCGCCGATCAGCGCCGTCGGCACCGGCCAGCGATATTGCGAGGGAACCGCGTTGAGCGCGATAATCTCGCCCGTCGGTCCCCGCGTCACGCCGATGACCGCGGCGGCCCCCGAGGTCGCGGCGCGCCACAATGGCTTGCCATATCCCGGGGTCCGCAGCGTCGCGTTGGAAGTATACGGCAGGTCGACAACGGCGATCTGCCCGGCGCCGGTGCCGATCGCCGCCGCGATGCCGTCGTCGGGGGTCGTCGCCACCGGCCACACCGGGAACAGCGCGTGGTGCCGATCGCCCGCATCGAGCGTGGCGCGGACTCCGGGGTTCCCGATAAAGCTGAACGGCTGCCGGTCGACGTGGTACCCCGCCGCCGTCAGACGCTCGCCGATCCACGTCGTGGCGCGATGGTCCCCGGCCTCGCCGCTGCGCTTATCGCCGAAGCTGGTGTAGCGCTCGACGTCGGCGTACAGTGCTTCGCCCAGCGACGGCGTTCGCGCCCGCACCCCGCTCGCCGCGGCCCCCGCCGCCACCGCACTTGCCAGCAATGCCCGCCGATCGATCATATGCCGTTGTAAGTCGTCGCCAGCTTCGCGAGCAAGCGCTATTCGATGGTGCCGCGGCGCTCGATTGTGGCGCGACTGTCGCGCGTGTCGACGCTGGCATCTGTTGACTTATGCGGGGCACCGGCGATGAAGTGTGCCGATAAGCATACGGTCGGGGGAGGCACGGGAGCAAAGATGCGAGGGGTCGACCGTGCCCGATTCCTGTCGACGCCCGTCCGCTTGCTCGTCGCGGCGGCGATGTTGTTGGCGACGACCGGCGTCATGGTTCGCGGCGCGCTCGCGCACAACCTGTCGTACGCGCTGGCGAGCGTCGCGTTCCCGCCCAGTCGCGTCCGCGTCGAGATCCGCTGCCACCTGCCCGCGCTCATCATGGGCGTGCAGCAAAGTGCGCTCAGCGATCAGATGCTGCCGCAGTTCGTCGCGTTGACCGATGCCGCGATGCTGGCGCGCGAAGAATCCGCCCGGCGGGCATTCCTCAGCGCCTTCAGCCTGCGGGCGGACGGGCATTTGATCGACGATGTCGAGCTGATTTTCCCCGGGCCCGCCGCGCTCCGCGCCGATGCGCTGACCCCGAAGTTCAGCCCTAGTCCGTCACCGCCGATGATCATCACCGCGGCGCTGCCGCGCGGGGTCGGCGCGGTTGACCTCGCGCTGCCGCCCGAACTCGGCGCGGCAGTCGTTGTCGTGCGATATCCCGACGGCCAGACCTCGACCGAGGCGATGGCCGACGGCGAACGCACCCATGCGATCCGGGTGGCGGGGCCGCGGCCGTGGCACGACGCGGTCGATGCGCTGGCGCGCTACGTCGCGCTCGGGTTCCGCCATATTCTGCCCCTCGGGCTCGACCATATCCTCTTCATCGTCGCGCTCGCCGTCGGCACCCCGCGCCTCGTTCCGCTCGTCAAGCTGGCGACTGCGTTCACTGTAGCGCATTCGATCACGCTGGCGCTGGCCGCGTTCCGCCTCGTCGAGGCGCCGCCGCGCCTGATCGAGCCGGCGATCGCACTGTCGATCGCGGCGGTGGCGCTGCTGACCGTCCTGCGCCCGCGCGCAGCGGAAAGCCGCGAGCGTCTGGGGATCGTCTTCGCGTTCGGATTGCTCCACGGGCTCGGGTTCGCCAGCGCGCTGCGCGCGACCGGGCTTCCCCGCGGGCAGGAGGCGATCGGCCTGGCCGGCTTCAATATCGGCGTCGAGTTCGGGCAGATCACGGTGATTCTCGGCGTGCTCGGGCTCGTCGGCTGGTGGCGCGCGCGACCGTCGTATCACACCTGGGTCGCCGTCCCGATCAGCGCGGTCATCGCCGCGGCGGGCCTGTTCTGGACGGTGCAACGAATACTCGAATCGACCGGAACCGCTGGTTTCGGTGAACTTTAGCTTAGGGGAGCAAGAACCATGGCCATCAATCGCCGCCAGACCCTCGCCGCGTTGCTCGCAACGAGCGCCGCGACCCTGCCGATTGGCCTCGCGTTCGCGAAGTCGCGCGACGACCGTGAACGGCGCGCGCCCGGCGACTATATGAGTGTCGCGCTGCGCCGCGAGGTCGAGAAGCTGAAGACGGCGGTTGCGGCCGAACCGACGAACGACAGCAACTACGCCGACCGTGGCCTCGTCCTCTACGACTGGATGAACGCCATGTCGCTCACCGGGACGTATCTGCACCCCGACATCCCGGCGCTAATCGCCGCGCTGTACACACCCGGTTTCCTGAAGACCGGCGACCGCGCGCGGAAGGGGTCGCTCGGGTCGGTCGACCGCTTCGTGCGCACGCTGGCGGCGCAGGAGAAGAACCCGCATCTGGTCGGCACCGTCACCGCAACGACCGAAGGCCCGCTCAAGGTCGATTCGCACGTCGAATTCAAACAGACCTACACCGTCGGCGACGGCTCGATCCGGGTCGGCGGCGGGCTGGTGCTGCCCAACCATTTCTATTTCGCGTCGGCCGAGCTCCAAACGTCGGACCCCAAGGCCGACAATTATGTCAGCCTGCGGATGTCGAACCCCGACGTCGAGGTCGCGCTCGACAGCTATCCGATCGCCGGGATGTTCTCCTCGACGCTCGGCATCACCGAAGCGCCGCGGGTGTTCTTCCGGCTGACGAAGGGCGAGTTGCAGAAGGGCGATACGATGACGGTCACTTATGGTGACCGCTCCGGCGGATCGCGCGGGCTGCAGCTCATCCATATCTCCAATTCGTCGTTGCGGTTTCCGTTCTGGCTGATGACCGAAGCCGACGGCATCCTGCTGACCCCGCGCGAGGCGGTACTACCGATTTACGGCGGACCCGTCGCGGGCGTCCACGGGTTCGTGCCGTCGATCGTCGCGGTCGGCGAGACCTTCACGGTGTCGATCCGGGCTGAGGACAAGTTCCGCAACCTCGCCACCGGCGGCGCGCCGGCGTGGACGATCACGCTCAACGGCGCGCCGTTCCGTACGCTCGCGGCGTCGTCGAACGCGATCGCGATGCTGAAGGACGTCAAGCTGACGAAACCGGGCACCTATCGCTTCGGGTTCGTTTCGGCCGACGGCAAAATCCGCGGCAAATCCGACCCGGTGCTGGTCGAGGCCAACCCCGCCGAGCGCGTCTATTGGGGCGAGACCCACGGCCATTGCGGGTTTTCGGAAGGCATGGGCCTGATCGACAATTATTTCGAGTTCGCCCGTGACGAATCGCGGCTGGATTTCGTCACGCTCTCCGAACACGATCTCTGGCTCGACGCGGGCGAGTGGGAGCAGATGCGCGCGGCGACGCACAAGTTCAATCGGCCCGGCGAGTTCGTCACGTTCCTCGGCTACGAATGGACCGTGGTGTCGGCGTACGGCGGGCATCACAACGTCATCTTCCGCGATGTCGACGGCGTGCAGCCGGTGACGTGCCAGCGGCATCCGACCTTGCCCGACCTCTATGCCGGCCTGCGCAAGTCGCATGCTCCCGCCGACGTGCTGGTCATTCCCCATGCCCATATGACCGCCGACGCGACGGTCAACGACAAGGACCTCGAACCCCTCGTCGAGATCGTCTCGGAGCATGGCACGTTCGACTGGTTGGGGCGCCGCTATCTCGCCAACGGCTTCCAACTCGGCTTCATCGGCGCCGGCGACGACCACATCGGTCACCCCGGCTACAAGCCCAAACCGCTCGGCCGCTATTATTTCGACGGGTACGGCGGGCTGGCCGCCGTCTATGCCTCGACGAAACAGCGCGGTGCCATTTTCGACGCAATGAAGTCGCGCCGGACCTATGCGACCAACGGGGCCCGGATCATCCTCAAAACGAGCCTGAACGGGCGGCACATGGGCGAGGTCGTCCCTTCCGCCACCGCGCGGTCGATCGAGGGTGCGGTCCATGGCACCGCGCCGATCGAATCGATCACGCTGGTCAAGAACGGCCGCGAACACCGGACGCTGAGCTACGATGCCACCGAGGCGAACGGGCGCGACGATATCGTCGAGGTCCGGTTCGCGTCGTCGTCCGACCCGGCGAGGTTGCTGGTCCCGGCGCGCGCCGCGCGGGCGTGGGTCGGCAAGATCATCGTCGAAGGCGCGGCGATCGCATCGGTATCGAGCCCGCAGGCCGAAGCGCTCAACGACCTGACCGAGTGGGCGCGGCCGAGCGCCGCGACCGTCGATCAGATCGATTTCCGGCTGGTAACGCGCGGCGATTCGAAGGCGATCCGCCTGTATTTGAAGGGCGATCTCGCGACGGCGCGGGTGCGCATCGTCCTCGCCGAGGCGCGAACGCCGCTCGACAAGATCGTGGCCGTGCCTGCCGCCGGGGCGCCGCCGGCCACGCTCGATGCGCCCGACGCGGATCCCGGCGGTGTGCGCAACACGGGCGGCGCGTTCACCGATCACATCGCGGTCCGCCGGATCAGGCCGGCAACCGAAATGGACCGCGAGTTCCGCTTTGCCGACGACGAAAAATCAGCTGACGGCGATTATTACTACGTGCGGGTCGTGCAGGCCGACGGCGGCACGGCATGGTCGAGCCCCGGCTGGGTCGGAGACGTGCCAAAGCGCGTCGGCGATCTGTTCGAGGTACGAAAGACCACCGATGCCTAACCTGCTTGACCCGTTCGTGAGGTTATGACACTTTTCGACCGGTAGGGGCCGTTTCGAGCCCCGCGAATTGGGGGGATCACGATGGTTGCACGGTCGAAACCGGCTTGGGCGTCTGCGTGGCTCGGCGGTAGTTCGATCGCCATGGTGATGATCGTCATCGCCAGCGTGCCGACGGTCGCATTTGCCCAGGTTCAAAGCCCGGCGCCCGCGCCCGATGCGTTGCCCCTCGCGCAGAATGCCGCGGTCGTGAACATCGAGGAAATCGTCGTCAGCGCGCGCAAGCGTTCCGAGCGGCTGCGGGACATTCCCACCGCCGGTCTGGCGATCGGGTCGGATCAAATCCGCGAACTCGGCGGCGTGTCGACCGCGCAGAGCCTGCTGACCAATTCGGCGGGCGTCAATTTCGCCAACACGAGCAATCCGGTCACGTCGGAAATTTCGATCCGCGGGTCGGGGACGTCGCGCGCGACGGCGGCGGAATCGGGTGTCGGGCTGTTCCGCAACGGTGCCTTCGTCGGCGGCGGCACGGTCGGCGGGCGCACCCTGACCAATCTCGATTTCTTCGACGTCGAGCGCATCGAGATTCTGCGCGGCGTGCAGGGCGGGCTGAACGGGCGCAACGCCGAGGGGGGCTCGGTCAACGCCGTGTCGGCGCGACCGACGCACAAGTTCGAGGGCTATGCGATCGGGACCGTGGCGAACAACGAACACGAAGAAGTCCAGCTCGTCGTCAACGTGCCGATCGACGACCGCTGGGCAATTCGCCTTGGTGGCGATTATCTCGACCAGGCAAAGGGTTTTTACCACATCTATCTGCTCAAAACCTATGCCGACAGCATGAAGCGTCAGTTTGCCCGGGGGCAGATCAATTTCAACAGCGGGAAGTTCGGCGCCAACCTGCTGCTCGAGCACGGCTTCGAACGACTGCAGGGACTGACCTATTCGGTGACGGGTTTTCCGACCCCGACGTATCCCAAGGGTTTTCAGCAGGACCGCTTCGAGCTGCCGTACGACTACACCCCGATGGGCAAGCAGGAGGTCACCAACGCCGAATTTACCGCCAACTATGATTTCGGCTTCGCCGATCTGACCTCTGTCAGCCTGTACCGGATCCGGAGCGGCCATAACATCTACGACCGCGATGCGTCGTCGACGGCGTATGCGCAACAGCTCGTCAATGCCGGGCTGGTCGGGCCGACCTTCGTCAACTCGGTGCTGACGGCGGATAACTCGTTGCAGGGCGACCAGGGCGATCTTGCGCGCATCTATTACCAGAACTTCAACCTGATCGGCAAGAAAACGGGTGGCTTCACCTGGTTGTTCGGCGGCGAATATTATCTGCTGCGCGATCGACCATCGAGCATCCTCGGGCGGACGCCGACGACCGCGAATCCATCGCCGGGCACGATCGACAAGTCGACAAATCACTTCCAGTCGTACGCGTTCTACGGGTCGGCGGGGTACGACTTGACCGACCAGCTCAATCTTACGGGTGACCTGCGTGTGACGCGGTACGATCAGGAGTATCATTCGAAGCGCCTCGATATTCGCACCCAACTGCCGACCAGCGCGGCGTTCACCGTCGATGGTTTTCGCGGCAAGACCAAACCGTCGTACGATGTCACGCTCGGCTACAAGCCGATCAACGACTGGCTGGTCTACGCCAAGATCGGGTCGGCATTCCGGTCGGGCAACTTCAACGCGTCGCTCGGCGATCCGCGCCAGCCGATCACGCCGCCGCCGTCGTTCGACGACGAGACCGTGACCGCGTACGAGGTCGGCTTCAAGGGCAATCTGTTTCGCAATATCTACGTCGACGGCGCGGCGTATAAGAACGACTTCGACAATCTCGTCATCCAGGGCAACAACGGGTGCGCGATCGGCAACCCGGTCTGTCCGGTCCAGCAAACGTCGTTCGCCTTCAGCGCCGGTCCGGCGTCGCTTTATGGTTTCGAGATCGAGGCGACGGCACGCTTCAAGGTCTTCGGCGGTCCGCTCCGCCTGACGTTCGGTGGCGACACGCAGGGCGGCAAGATCAAGACTGGCATCTACAAAGGGTTCCGCCAGCCGCAGCAGCCCAGCTACTCGCTGACCTTCGATGCGAATTATCGGCACGAGATCGCGAACAAGCTCGACGGCTTCATCAACATCAAGGGCTCGGGCCGCTTCGGCGGCGTGCAGGAGGCATTGCAGACGCCGCTGTTGAACGATTATGTCCTCGTCGACGCGCGCGCCGGTATCGAGCGCGGCAAGATCGAGGCGGCGCTGTACGCCGAAAACCTGTTCAATATCACGTACATCGTGTTCGACGCCCCCACGGCGACGAACCGCACCAGCCGCTACAATAATCCGCGTAACTATGGGCTTCAGGTGCGCTACACTTGGTGATCGACGTCTGACGGATTAAGCGCGAACGCAGGCCGCAATCCGGCCTGACAAAGGAGACCGAAGATGGGCAAGTCGGGCGGGATACGGCGGTTGACGATCCCGGTGGTTGTGGCAGCGGCGGCAGTCCTCACCGGTGCCGCGCCAACGACCGGCGGTAGCCGCGGCGTATCGAGGCCGCCCGCGAGCGCGGGGCCTGCAGTCCGCCTGCCCAGCTACAACCCCGACCGCAACGCCTATTTCGGCGACCTCCACGTCCACACCAAATTGTCGTTCGACGCGTATATCTTCAACGTTCGCGCGACGCCCGAGGACGCCTATCGCTATGCCAAGGGCGAACCATTGATGCACGCCGGCGGGTATCAGGCGCGCCTGAGCGAGCCGCTCGATTTCGTCGCGGTGACCGATCACTCCGAATATATCGGCGCGATCGAGCACGCGGCGCGACCCGGCGATCCGCTGTCGAAGCTGCCGATCGCGCAGGGCCTGTTCAGCACCGATCCGAAGGAAATCGGAGCCGCGTTCGACCGGGTCGTTCATGCCATGCAGACCAAAACCGTGCCGGTCGAATTTCGCGCGCCCGCCGTCATCGCCGAGGCGTGGAACGAGATTCAGGATGCCGCCGCCCGCAACAACGATCCCGGGCGCTTCACCACTTTCGTCGCCTACGAATATACCTCCGCGCCCGACGGGCGGAACCTCCACCGCAACGTGATCTTCCGTGGGGCGAAGGTGCCCGATGCGCCATATTCGGCGATCGAATCGGCCGATCCCGAAGATCTGTGGCGGACGATGGACGGTTGGCGCGGGCGCGGCATCGAGGCGCTGGCAATCCCGCATAATTCGAACGGGAGCGACGGTCTGACGTTCGAATTGACCAAGCGCAACGGGCAGCCAATGGACAAGGCCTATGCCGAACTGCGCCAGCGCAACGAACCGCTCACCGAAATCACCCAGATCAAGGGCACGTCGGAGACACATCCGTCGCTGTCGCCGAACGACGAATGGGCCAATTTCGAGATCATGGACAGCTATATCGGGTCGGCGCGCCCGGTGACGCACTTCGATGGCAGCTACGTTCGCAATGCGCTCAAGGCCGGGATCCTGATGCAGGAAACCAAGGGCTTCAACCCGTTCAAATTCGGCTTCATCGGATCGACCGACACGCACAATGCGATGCCTGGGCCGGCCATGGAGAAATATTATCACGGCAAGGTCGGACGGTCCGACGCTACCCCCGTCTCTCGCGGCTCGGTTCCCCCCGGCGGCGCGAAGGACTGGTCGGGCGGGGTACCGGAGAAATTATCCCCGGCCGGGCGGTTCCAGCAATGGGGCTCATCGGGCCTCGCCGCCGTCTGGGCCGAACAGAATACGCGCGATTCGATCTATAGCGGGTTCCGCCGCAAGGAGACGTTCGCCACCACCGGCCCGCGCATCCGCGTGCGGTTCTTCGCCGGCTACGACCTGCCGACCGACATCCTCAAGCGGCCCGATCTGGTGTCGCAGGCGTATGCGCACGGCGTGCCGATGGGCGGCGACCTTGTCGCCGCGCACGGGCGGGTGCCGCGCTTCCTCGTCTGGGGGATGCGTGATCCGAGTGCTGGCTTTCTCCAGCGCGCACAGATCATCAAGGGCTGGGTCGAGAACGGGGTCGCCAAGGAACGCGTGTTCGACGTCGCCTGCGCCGACCATGGCCAGCTCAATACGACGACGTGGCGGTGTCCCGACAACGGCGCGACGGTCGACCTCGCGACGTGTGAGCCGACGCCGTTCAAGGGCGACAACGAGCTGCGGACCGTCTGGACCGATCCGACCTTTAAGCCGGGGCAGCGCGCATTCTACTACGTCCGCGTACTCGAAAACCCGTCGTGCCGCTGGTCGACGTGGGACGCACTGCGCAACGGCACTCCGCCCGCGCCGAACCTCCAGACCACGCTTACCGAGCGCGCGTGGTCGTCGCCGATCTGGTACGAGCCGCGCAGCTGACGATCGTTGACGTTGCTCCCGCCGACCGTGTGGCGGCCAGGCGGGGGGCGATGCCGTTGGTGCGCGCCATCGTGCGCGAGCCGCTGGTGCATTTCGCGCTGATCGGTGCGCTGCTGTTCGCGGGGATTGCCGTCGTCCACGGCGCGGCGCGGCCGACGGTGGTCCTCGACGCGCCCGAGCTCAACCAGCTCGTCAGCTATTGGGCGCTGCAGGCGCAGCGGCCCCCGACCAAGGACGAGCTCAAGGCGATCATCCAGGAACGCGTCGACGAGGACTTGTTGGCGCGCGAGGCGCAGCGCCTCGGCATGGACCGCGGCGACTTGATCATCCGCCGCCGCCTCGCGCAGAAAATGACCTTCGCCAGCGAGGATGCCGCCGCCGCGACCGCCCCGACCGACGCCGAGCTTCGCGCCTTTTACGACTCGGCCAAGGGCCGGTACGCCACGGCCCCGCGCGTGGTCGTGCGGCAGGTCTACTTCAGTGTCGACGGCGGTGATGCCGCGGCGGACCGCGCCGCGCGTGCCGCGCTGGCGACGGCGAAGGCCGGGGCCGAGCCGCAGGGCGAGCCGTTCTTCCTGCCGCTAAGCTACGACGACGTCGGTCTGCCCGATCTCGCCCGCGACTACGGGCCCGAGTTCGTGATGGCCGTCGCACAGGCGCCGCTGGGCACGTGGATGGGGCCGGTCCGGTCGCGCCTCGGCCTCCATCTCGTCAACGTCGCACGCCGGACCCCGCCCGCGACCCCGGGGTTCGAGCAGGTGCGGGCGCAGGTGCGCGACGACCTGCTCGCCGATCGACGCAAGCGCGTCGCCGAAAACGAGCTGATCGCACTGCGCGCCAAATATCACGTCGAGGTCGCCAACATCGGGTCGGACGGTCGTGAACCCGCGCGCTGAGCGACGAGCGACCGCGGGGGTGCTGTGGGCACTGCTCCTCATTTGCCTCACGCTGTTCGGCGGCGCTGCGGCGAGTGCGCACGAGGTACGCCCGGCGCTGCTGCGGATTACCGAAACCACGCCCGGCCAGTACGAGGTGCTGTGGAAGCAGCCGACCGTCGGCGACATGGCGGTCCGCCTGTCGCCGCATCTGTCGAGCGGGTTCCTCGACCGCCGTCCGACGATCGAGGAAACCGCCCCGGGCTTTCGCATCCGCATCTGGCGCGGGGCGGGGCCGCCGCTCGACGGCCAGACCGTCACGATCGAGGGCCTGTCGCAAAGCGTCAGCGAGACGCTGCTCCAGGTCACGGCGGCCGGCGGGAAGACGCTGAACGCGGTGATCCGCCCGTCCGACCCAACCGTCACACTCGCGCTGTCGGGCCCCGGCGGCATCGCCGTCGCCGGCTATCTGCGGATGGGGGTCGAACATATCCTGACCGGCTTCGACCATCTACTGTTCGTGTTCGGCCTGTTCCTGCTAATCGGAGCGAACTGGCGATTGGTCAAGGCGATCACCGCCTTCACCGTCGCGCACACGATCACGCTCGCCGCCGCCGCGCTCGGCTATATCCAGTTTCCGTCGGCGGCGATCGAGGCGTTGGTCGCGCTCAGCATCGTGTTCGTCGCGTACGAGCTCGCCCGGCCGGGCGTGACCGACACGGTCGCGCGGCGCCGCCCGTGGCTCATCGCGTTCACCTTCGGCCTGCTCCACGGACTTGCGTTCGCCGGGGCGCTCGCCGAGGTCGGCCTGCCGCGCGACGCCGCCCCGCAGGCGTTGCTGCTGTTCAACCTCGGCGTCGAGATCGGCCAGTTGACCTTCATCGCGACCGTGCTCGTCGCGAGCCGACTGCTCCACCGGCTGACGTCATGGGGGTCGACGGGGGTCCCGGTATGGGCGGGGCTGGCACCCGCGTATGTCATCGGCGGCCTGTCGACCTACTGGCTGATCGACCGCACCCTGACGGCGATCCAGCCGCCGATATGACGCCCGATGGAATGGATCGACTTCGAGTCGGTCGGGTGTTCGGAACGTCGGCGGTCCAACCACTGGACATTTTCAAGTCTTGCGATAGTAATTCCAGAACGCGCGAGATGGGAGAGAGTGTGATGGCCGACGGACCCGAACCCGATTTGGCGCCGTCGAGCCGCATGTTCAGCGCCGAGGAGTGGCAGGCCCGCGTCGATCTTGCCGCTTTGTATCGCCTCGTCGCCCTTTTTGGCTGGGACGATCTGATTTACACCCACATCTCGGCGCGGATTCCGGGGCTGGACCATCATTTTCTGATCAACCCGTACGGGATGCTGTTCGAAGAAATCACCGCCTCGTCGCTGGTCAAGATCGACCTCGACGCGAATATTCTTCAGGACACACCCTATTCGATCAACCCTGCGGGTTTCACGATCCATTCGGCGATCCACGCCAATCGCGAAGACGCCCGTTTCGTCATGCACCTGCACACCAACGACGGGGTGGCGGTCGCAGCGCAGTCGCGCGGCCTGCTGCCGATCTCGCAGCACGCGCTGATCGTCCTGCCCGGCCTCGCGTATCACGACTATGAGGGGATCGCGCTAAACCACGACGAACGCGACCGGCTGGTCGCCGACATCGGCAAAAAGCCGTTGATGATGCTGCGTAATCACGGCACGCTCGCGGTCGGCGACAGCGCGGCCAATTGCTGGGTCAGCATGTACCATCTCGAACGCGCCTGCACCATGCAGATCCGCGCGCTGAGCGACGGCATTGCCGGCATCATGCTGGCCCCGGTCGCGGCGCAGGCCGAGGTCCGTGAGCAGGTGATGCGCGGCGGCGGTGGCGGCGCGCTCGCGTGGCCCGGCTGCCTGCGCAAGCTCGACCGCGACCTGCCCGGGTACGACCAGTAGATTCCAGGGGGGTTCGATGGCGCGATCGACGAGCGACGATGGCCGTTAGTCGCCGCGCCACGCTGGTCGGGCTTTTGGCCACCAGCCTGGCCAGTCCGATCGTCCTCGCGCGGGCCAGGCTTGCCGCACCATCGCACCCCGGCGGCCCTATGCCGGCCAAGCTCCGGGAAGAGGTCGATCGGCTGCGGCGCGAAACGCTGGTCGAGGCTACCGGCGACGCGAACGTCATCGCCCGGGCGCAGATCGTCTACGCGTGGATGAACGTCCTCGCGCTACGGGGCATTCCGGCCCATCCCGATCTGCCTGCCGTCGTCGCGCAAACCGCCCAGCCCAATTTCAAGCAGCTGGGCGAGCGGCTAAAGGCCCTCGCATTTGCGGCGATCGATCAATCGATCCGGACGCTCGGCGCACTGGAGGACCGGCCTTCGCTGTGCGGGCATATCGTTGCCGACGCCAAGCTGCCCTTCGTCGTCAAGCGACCCGAGACTTTTTCGCTGACGTACGTCGTCGGCGATGCCGCGATCAAGCCGGGCGGCGGGGTCTATGTGCCAAGCCATTATTTCTTCGACGAGAGCCCGATCCAGGCGAGCGACCCGACCGCCGAGAACTTCATCAGCGTCCGCAGCGATCGACCCGGCGCGCGGTTCGTCGTGGCGTTCGTCGAGGCCACCGGCATGTTCTCGCCGCGTCTCGCGTCCGCGGCCAACAACGGCCGGGTGTTCTTCAAGCTGGTCGAAGGGGAACTGCGCCGCGGCGACCGGGTCACGGTCACGTTCGGGGACCGTTCGGGCGGATCACCCGGCTTTCGGATGATGTTCGCCTCGAATTCGGCGCTGCGCTTCCCGCTATGGGTGCTGACCGAGCCCGATGGCCTGCTGCTGACGCCTCCGGATGTCATCTTGCCGCTGGTGGGTGGCCCGGTCGTCGGCGTCCGCGGCTTCGCCCCCTCGATCGTCGCGAGCGGCGAGGGCTTCACCGTCTCGATCCGCGCAGAGGACAAGTATCGGAACCTCGCGAGTTCGGCCGTCCCCGGCTGGCGAATATTGGTCAACGGCGCGCCGTTTCGCGAAGTGCGGGCGTCGAACGCCGCGGTTGTTCACCTCGATAATGTCAGCTTCGCTGCGCCAGGCGTCTACCGCTTTACCGTCGTTTCCGATGACGGAAAGATCACCGGCAGCGCCAACCCGGTGCGGGTCGAGCACGCGCCCGATGAGCGCATCTATTGGGGCGAGACCCATGGCCATTGCGGCTTCTCGGAGGGCATGGGGCTCGCCACCGATTACTACCGCTTCGCCCGCGATGAAGCGCGGCTCGACTTCACGGCGCTGTCCGAGCACGACATCTGGCTCGACGCGGGCGAGTGGGAGGCGATGCGACAGGCATCGACGAGCTTCAACGCGCCGGGGCGGTTCATCACGTTCATGGGCTATGAATGGACCGTCGGTCCACTGTTCGGCGGCCATCACAACGTCATCTTTCGCAATGTCGCGCGCGTCCAGCCGGTCACATCGCAACGCCACCCGACGCTCCCCGACCTTTATTCCGGGCTGCGTCGCGACTTCGATCCGAAGGACGTCCTCGTCATCCCGCACGCGCATATCACGGCCGATGCGACGCAGAACGACCGTGAACTCGAACCGCTGGTCGAGATCGCGTCGGAACACGGGACCTTCGAATGGCTCGGGCAGCGGTATCTGGCGAACGGGTTGCAACTTGGTTTCGTCGGGGGCGACGACAATCACATCGGCCACCCGGGGTACAAGCCGCGCCCGGCCGGTCCCGCCTATTACTATGACAGCCGGGGTGGGCTCGCCGCGGTCTTCGCCAAGTCGTGCGATCGCGATCCGCTGTTCGACGCGATGAAGGCGCGGCGGACCTACGCCACCAACAGCGAACGCATCATTCTGAAAGTCCGGGCCAATGGCGCGCACATGGGGGAGGTCCTGCCGCCGACGCCCGAGCGAACGATTGCCGGCGTGGTCCATGGAACGGCACCGATCGCCTCGATCGCGCTGGTCCGCAACGGCGAGCCGCACCGCGTGATGGATTTCGAAGACACAGGCGGGGCGGTCGCGACTGGTGACGGGGTCGACGTCGAATTCTTTTCGAAGTCCGACGCGCCAAAAGGTGCCAACGCCCGCGCCGAACGCATCTGGGAGGGCCGGATCATCGTCGACGGCGCGGTGCTGGCGTCGGCCTTCAGTCCGCAGATCGACGGGCTCAACACCTTGACCGAATGGGCGAGGATCAGCGCGTCGGACCCGCAGGTCGTCGATTTCCGCCTGACGACCCGCGGGGATCGCAAGGCCATTCGCCTGACCGTGAGCGGCTCGACCGCGCCGATGCGGTTGCGGGTCGTTCTTCCGGCAGGGCGATCTCGGCTCGACGCGACGATTGCGGTTCCCGGCACGGTCGTTTCGCGCGACGTAGATCCGGGTGTGTCCCGCAACACGGGTGCCGGGGCGTTCGACGATCTTATTTCGGCACGTCGGGTCCGGCCCGCAACGCAGTTGGATCGTGAGTTCAACTTTGTCGATCGCGACGATCCGCACGACGGTGATTATTATTACGTCCGGATCACCCAGGTCGACGGCGGATTGGCGTGGTCGAGCCCGGCGTGGTTCGGTGCGCCAAAGAAGCGGACCTGATCGGACTGCGTCGCGTACTAGTGTCCGGTTGCAGACGACCGCCGACCATCGCTACCATACGCTAGCGAGCGGACGCCCGCGCGGACGCGGCGAGCGACGGGACGAGGTCGAGCGCACCGGGCGCGACGTGATACAACCGCGCCTGCCGTGCGATCACCCATGTGAACGACAGCGCACTGTCGACCTCGTCGTTGAACTCGGCCGGGGTAAAGACATGGATATCGAGCGGATGCAGGACGCCGAACAGGTGGCGGCGGACGGCCCGGGCGGGGTTCGCGACCGCCGCTGCTGGCGACACGATGACGAACAGGTCGAGGTCGCTGCGCGCGGTCGCGCGGCCGACGGCGTACGAGCCGAAAGTCCCGACCACCAGCGGCGCGAAGCCGGCCGCGATGCGGTCGGCCAGGCGCTGGATGTCGGCGTCGGTCAGCATCGTTCAAAGCAGATCGTACGTCACCAGCAAAAGGATGTCGCTGACCTTCGCCGGATCGAGCCGGTCGTGGCCACCGATGCTCTGGCGCAGCGTCGCGGGGAGGGTCGCCCGCACGATCGTCACGTCGAACGATCCGGGCGCGGTCGGTGCCGCCAGCGCGACGTCCCCGGTCGATAGGGCAGCGACGATGCCGCCGCCCGCCGCGGCCTGCGCAACCGGCACGAAGCTGAGCGCTACGGGGGGCGCTACGCCGGTCGCCCCGAACGTCGCGTCGAGCTTCAGCCCGCCGCCCATCGCGGTCACCAGTGCCGGCGCCAGCGGCTCGGCCAGCGGCATCACCAGATTGAGCGTCTTCAGCCGCGGCCGGCCGAGATTGGAGAAGGGAAACAGCGCGTCGGTCAGCTTAAGCTGCAGAGTCTGGGTCGGGCTGGCGGCGTCGGGGGGGTTGAAGAAGGCGTAATACGCGTCGCCGAACGTGTTGCGCGCACTGATCAGGATCGTCCGGCTCGACGCGGGCTTGAGCGCGGTGCGGACGGCTTCGGCGTCGCCACCGCCGCGCGCGGTATAGCGCAGGTGAAGAATGATGTCGGTGATCGACGAGAGGTCGAACGCATTGTCGCGCGGGTCGAGCGTCAGCGTCCATGAACTGACGGCCCCCTGTCCCTCGAACGGTAGCCAGCGGTCGTCGGTCAGGCGCGGCTCGAACAGTCCGGCATCGTTCTGGCCGGTACTGATGGCGATGACGGGGACCGCCGCCACCGCCGGTGACGCGCTGATGTCAGGATCGGCGTTGGTCGCGGCGTCGGCCCACCGCCATGGCTGGTACCCGCCCTGCGGCGCGGCGGTGCGGGTGACGGCGCGACCGAGGCTGAGCGTGGCGTTGACCCCGGTATACGGCCCGGTGACGCACGGCACGGTCACGGCAACCGAACGCAGCCGCCGGAAATACTGTCCCGGGTGATCGTGGTCGAACAGGCTTTCGTCGAGGGCGATCGTGCAGCTTCCGGTCTCGAGTAGCGCGACCAAAGCCGCGGGCTGGGTCAACGCGAGCGAAATGTGCCGCGTAACCTCCTGTTCGCGCAGATTATTGGCGAGGAACTGCGCTTCCATCCGGCGCAGGTCGAGGAGCAGACTGTCGCCGGCGGTCAGGCCCTTGCGCTGGCTGTCCCAATAGGCCGGCTGGATGAACTGGTCGAGCGGTCGACCCAGTTCATAGCGATAGGCGGTCTGCGCCTGCTGCGCGAGGCTGTACGCGAGTTGGTACGCCTGCGCATGGACGGTGCCGAGCTGCGTCGTCATCCAGCTATAGAGCTGCGCGCTGGTGTACTTGGCCGTCAGGAAATCGTCGACCGCGACGGCATTGGCGATCTGGCGCTGCTGCACCGCGATTTCGCTTTTCGCCGTCGTCAGATGATCGGTCGCCGCGCTGATCTGGCTGTCGATCTGGGTGATCTCGGCCGTCGCCATCGTCGCCTGGAACGCCCAGTCGTCCTCCCGCCGCTTGTAGCCGCCGACGGTCGAGGCCATGCCGCTCGCCTCGCTCAACAGCCCGCCGAGCCCGCGCGCGACGCTCGCCCACGACGACGCCGACGACGCGATGTTGTCGCCGCCGTAGGCGACACTTATCAATGGACTGCCGCCAAAGCCGGCCGCTCCGCCGGTGACAGTCGGCGCGAGATGGGCCGCGCCCGCGGTCAGATCGAGGATCAGCGCGAAGCCGTTGGCGATCAGCGCGCCGCCCTGCAGCGTCATCGCGGCGGTCTCCCAGCCGTTCATGAATTGTCGGCTGGCATAATATTGCTGGCGGACGCGGGTGACGGCGAGCTGGTTCTGCAGGACCGTGATCTGGTCCGCGGCCTCGACGACCTGGCCGGTCTTGATGTCCAGCATCCGCGTCTGAATATCGGCTTCCTGCTGCGCACGCAGCGCGGCGAGCGTCTCGGCATCCTGCTTCTCGAGCGCGGCAAGGATGAGGTCGCCATACGACCGGACGTCGCTGGCGAGGTCGAGCGCCTTGCGGACATAGGTGTCGAAGCGATAGATCGGGGCGGGTGCCCCGCCGCCGAAGCTGGTGGCACCCCCCGCCTTGGCGGCGATCAGCTGCAGCGGATCGATCCGCGGGGCGTAGAGCGGCAGCGGCTGCGCGACGCCCTGCAGATTGAGACAATGACGGATGTTGTACAGGCGCTGTTCGACCTTGCCCCAGTAGTTCATCAGCTGCGCGTTGGGCGGGATGCAGAACAGCAGTCCCTCCGCCGTGCCCGGAAAATGCGGGAGCGACGGACCGGCGTCGAGCCCCTGCACGAGCGCCTGCGGCGGCTGCGGGGCGATGACGACGTTCTCGACGTTGACCAGCGTGTTCGAAAACAGGTCGAGCGTCTGAAGTTGGGCGTACGTCGTCGGTGCCGCCTGCTGCGCCGCGGGCCGCCGGACCCGGTCGGGCTTCGGCCCGAGGATCATGTCGGCCATGATGTACAGCTGTTCGGCCTGCCCGACCGTCTCGGCGGTATATTGGGCATAGTAACTGTCGCCCCACGCGATGACGACGTCGAGGAACTTCATCACGGTCGCCCGGCCATAGGCGGAAATTCGCGTGCTGGCGACCGCATGCGGGTCGTAGGGGTCGGCCATCCACGCGAGGATCGCGTTCTGCGTCGCGGGATCGTTGATTCCCAGCTGCTTCGACCCGGCGAGCGCGCCAAGCAGATGCTCGATCTGCTGATTGGTCCAGTCGGCGGCGTTCATCGCGTTGAGCGGGGCCATCTGCCAGAAGCGCTGCGGCGTCGCCCCGCCGCTGCGATCGGTCGGATCGAAGATATATTTGAGCCAGTCGAGCGCTTCCTCGAACTTCTGGTTCTGCAGCAGTTGCGCCGCGACGAACATCGGGCCGTGGTAGAACAGCTCCCAATTGTACAGTGAATAGGCCCCGCTCGAGCCCGCATCGAAATCGAGCGCGCGCTCGCCCGGGTCGGGCGCGTTGACGGCACCCGGGTACGGCGTCTGGACGACGGCCCGCGGCAGATATTGGGTCTTGAAGTCGAAAACTGCAGGCAGACCGCGCACCGTCTCGGGCTGCAGCTGCAGCGAGCGCGCCAGCAATCGCGGCACGCCGCCGATTTCCAGCTCGCGCAGGAAGGTCAGCGCGTACGGGTGATAGAACGTCTCGAACTGGTAGCGGGTCGTCCAATTCTTGACGTAGGTCAGGTCGCCGAGCTCGACGGGCGACGACGACACCGTGAAATAATGCGGCTGGACGAGGTACGCGCGCTGGTGGTCGGCGACGAAAAACGGGTCGGCCGAATCAAACACCAGCTCCTGCTGCGGGACGACGATGCGCGGGTTGGTGATCGCGCCGAGCACCTCGAGGCTAGCCGGGCTCGTCGTTTTCGAGCCGATGGAGAGCACGTTCAGCGCGACCGGCCCGGGGGGGTTGGCCGCCGCCCAGCCGCCAAAGGTCAGATCCTGGCCCTTGAACGAATAATCGGTGGGGACGGGTTCGTTGTTGAGGCCGTTGAACTTGATGAAATGCGACTGGGTGAGCAGCGCGAACGACGGTTCTTGGCTGAGGTCGATCTCGCTCGGCGACGGGCGATAGACCGGATGCTCGATGATCGCGATGGCGGCGTCGGGGAGCGGCAGCATCCCCTCGGCAACAAGCTTGAACGTCAGCGCCGACGACGCCGAATCGTGGT
Source organism: Sphingomonadales bacterium (assembly GCA_038226115.1). Taxonomy (GTDB): domain Bacteria; phylum Pseudomonadota; class Alphaproteobacteria; order Sphingomonadales; family Sphingomonadaceae; genus Polymorphobacter_B. The sequence goes on from JBBRQR010000003.1 coordinate 22,903, forward strand.
GGAACACCGCGATAATCAGATTATGCTCGGCATCCTCGCTCGCCTTGAACATGAACGAACTCGGCGGGTCTTCGGAATCGATGTAGAATTTTTCATCATAGGTGCGTTTCGGTTGCCACTGGCCGGCGCTGCTTTCGCTCATGCCGATCTGGATCGACCAGAAGCGGTGTGGCGGGGCGACCGTGTTGCCCCCCGCGGTCGGCACCGACTGTTTGTCCTGCTTCTGCGTCACCTGCTTGAAGATTGGCCAGATCAGGTACAGTCGGCGGTCCCAAATGACCGGCACGACCTGATCGGCCGTGATATCGAGGTTGAGCCCGTGCCACGCGTTCCAGCTGCCCGCCGGCGGCAGGCCGGTACCGGCGTTGGCGGCGAGCGTCGCCCGCGTGCGGTAATACCATTTGTACGGCGCGGCGCGAGTGCGGGCGAAGACGTGGAGCACGCTCGACCCGTCGGGCTTGATCGCGTTGTAGTGCGCCGCAATCACCAGCCTGGCCACCCCGACGAGCTTGCGCAGATAGTTGCCGAACGCGGCTTCGGCGGCGTCGTGATCGCACGTCGTCTGCCTCAGGTCGTTCTCGAGGTCCTTGAAGAACGGCGATGCGCTCGTCCGCAGCTCGGGCAGAACATAGTTTTCGGGGTAGAGAAACACCTCGCGATTGGCTTGCCACAGCCGATATTGCTGGCGCCACGACCACTCCGCCCAGCGCGGGTCGGTCATGTCGAGGGTGGCATTGATGACGAGGTTGAGGAACCCCTGCTGGACCAGCTGCTGGATCGCGAGCGATGGTTGCAGCAGCCGCGTGGTCTGCCCGCAGGCGCACATCTCGGGGTCGATCAGGAAGTAATTGAACAGGTCGTTGGTCGTGAAAAAGGCCGCGCCGGGGAGTGAGGCCGGTGCCGGTCCGGCCCCGAGCAGCTGCGCGACCAGCGCATCGCGCCGGAGATGGCGGAGGCTGTCCTCGATCGGTTGGACCGCGCCGAGCCACGCGCTGGGCGAATACTGCTTCTGGAACGCCGCCGTTGCGGCCTTCGCGGTGGCGGGCGTCGCGACGGGCGCGCCGAGCTGGACGAGCGTCAGCGCATCGATACCGTAGCGCGCGGCGACGTCGAGCGCCGCCGCCAGCGCGGTAAGCAACGCCATGTCGGCCAGCGTTCCGGCCGCTCCCCCGGGCAAGGCCCCCGGCGGCCCCGCGCCGAGCGCGGCGGCGATCGTGCTGACGTCGCCGACGCTGCCGCCGAGCGCGGCGGCGAGGCGCGGCGCGGCGCGGTCGGTGACGCTCCCCCCGCCGGTCCACGCCCCGTTGCCCGTCGCGCTGTCGAGGGCGAAGGCATCGGGCGCAGTGACGGTTATGGCAAACGTGCCGTTGGCTGCGGTGTTGCCGCCGACCCCGGCGATTTCGACCGTCGTGCCCGTCGCCAGCCCGTGGGGAGCGGTCGTCGTCACGACGATCGGCACGGCGTCGGTCGCCCCGGCAACCATCGCCGCGCGACCGGCGATCGCGGTCGCGACATCGGCCGG
>JBBRQR010000004.1:0-24192 GCA_038226115.1 Sphingomonadales bacterium
CCATAGCCAGTCGATCCAGATGATGAAGACGATCATGGAAGACCGCATGTACCCGTTGTCACTCGGCGGCCTCGACGCGGCGATGCGCGAGCTGACGCGGGCGCGGTGACTAGCGCCCCGGCGGCGGGAGCGAATAGAGCCAGACGTTGATCAGGACGACGACACCTGCCCCGACCATCAACCCCGCCTTCAGCCGGTCGCCGTAGCCGGTCGCGAGCGCCCAGACGCCGAAGCCACCGAGCAGCAGCCCCGCCAGCACGCCGAGCGCCAGCAGCGTGGGCACCACCTCGCTCATACCGTCAGCGCCTGACGCACCGCGTGCGCCCAGCGCGCACGCCCCGCTGCGCGCGCGGCGGCGTCGATCGCGGGGGTGAAGACGCGCTCCGTGGCGTGCATCGCGCTCGCCTCGGCGAGATCGGCGAACAGACCCGCCCCTACCCCGGCGAGCATCGCGGCGCCGAGTGCGGTCGTTTCGATGACGCGCGGGCGTTCAACCGCCAGCCCGAGCACATCGGCAAGATGCTGACACAGCCAGTCGTTGGCGACCATTCCGCCATCGACGCGGAGCCGGGTCGCGGCAACGCCGTCGGCGGCAAGCGCGTCGAGGAGGTCGGCTGTCTGGTGGGCCACCGCCTCCAGCGTCGCGCGGGCGAGATGCGCGCGCGTCGTCGCGGCGGTGACGCCGGTAATAAGGCCGCGGACGTCGGCGCGCCAGTGCGGGGCCCCCATGCCGGTGAAGGCAGGGACGACGACGACCCCGCCGCTGTCGGGAACGCTCCGCGCCAAAGCCTCGGTTTCAGGGGCGGAAGCGATCACACCAAGCCCGTCGCGGAGCCATTGAACGGCGGCCCCGGCGGTGAACACGCTGCCCTCGAGCGCGAACGCCGACACACCGTTCAGCCGCCATGCAAGTGTCGCCAGAAGGCGGTGGGTCGAGACAGGCGGCGCGGCTCCGGCGTGGGCGAGGACGAAGGTGCCGGTGCCGTAGGTCGCCTTGACCATCCCCGGCGACAGGCACGCCTGCCCGATCGCAGCGGCGTGCTGGTCGCCCGCGCACCCGGTGATCGCCAGCGCGCGTCCGCCGACCGTCGCGGTGCCAAGGTCGCCCGCGCAGTCGGTGATGACCGGCAGCGCCGCCGCCGGAATCCCGAAGCGCGCGATCAGGTCGTCGTCCCATGCGCCCGTCGCCAAATTCATCAGCAGCGTCCGCGAGGCATTGGTCGCGTCGGTCGCATGGGTCACGCCCTCGGTCAGCTTGAAGCGCAGCCACGCATCGACCGTGCCGAGGCGCAGCGCGCCGGTCGCCGCCGCCGTCGCCACGCGCGGCCAGTTCGACAGCGCCCAGACGATCTTCGACGCCGAGAAATACGGGTCGAGCACCAGCCCCGTCGTCGCCTGGACCGTGGGTTCGAGCCCCTCGCCGCGCCACTGGTCGCACAGCTCGCTGCCGCGCCGGTCCTGCCACACGATGGCGGGAGCAAGCGGCTCGCCGGTCTCAACGTCCCAAAATACGACCGTCTCGCGCTGGTTGGTCACGCCCAGACACGCGATGCGCTCCGCCCCGACCGCCGCCGCAACCTCGTCGAGACAGGCGCGGCTCAGCGTCCAGATTTCGTTGGCGTCGTGTTCGACCCAGCCGCTTGCCGGATAATGCTGGGTGATAGGGCGCGCCGCCGTCGCGACGATGGCACCTTCGCGGTCGAACGCGAGCGCGCGGGTCGAGGTCGTGCCTTCGTCGAGAACGAGGATCAGGTCGGCGGTGTCGCGCTGGTTCATCGCACTTTCCTAACGCGGTGCGCGTCTCTAGGTAAGAGCGCGTGAACACCTTCGACCTTCTTGTCATCGGCGGCGGCATCAACGGTGCGGGCATCACGCGCGACGCCGCCGGGCGCGGGCTGTCTGTTGCCCTCGTTGAAGCCGGCGATCTTGGCGGGGCGACGTCGAGCGCTTCGACCAAACTGATCCACGGCGGCCTTCGTTATCTCGAATTCTACCAGTTCGGCCTCGTCCGCAAGGCCTTGGCCGAGCGGGAGACATTGCTCGACATTGCCCCGCACATCACGTGGCCGCAGCCGTTCGTGCTGCCGCATTCGCCCGAGCAGCGCCCCGAGTGGATGCTGCGCGCGGGAACATGGCTCTATGACCACCTTGCGCGGCGGGATGTCGTCCCGGCGTCAGCGCGGATCGACCTCCGCCAGGACCGCGCCGGACGGACGCTGCGCCCCGAGTTTCGCACCGGCTTCCGCTATTGGGACGGGTGGGTCGACGATGCGCGGCTGGTCATCGCCAACGCGCAGGACATCCGCGCGCGCGGTGGAAGCGTGTTGCCGCACACGCGAGTAACGCGCGCGACGTTCGCCGACGGGTTGTGGACGGTGTCACTCGACAACGGCGCGACGGTCACTGCGAAATATGTCGTCAATGCTGCCGGACCGTGGGCGGAGACGGTAGCGCGGACCGCTCTCGGGCGGAACGACGCGCCTGCACTCCGCCTTGTGCAGGGGTCGCACATCGTGACGCGGCGTGTACACCTGGGGCGCGATGCGTTTATGCTGCAGCAGCCCGACGGGCGTATCGTGTTCGTTATCCCTTACGAGCATGATTTCTCGTTGATCGGGACGACCGAACGGACCGTCGATACCCCCGGCACGGTTGCAGTTACCGAAGCCGAAACCGACTATCTGCTTGCCGCCGTCAACCGCTACATCGTTCGTCCGCTGACCGCTGCCGATATCGTCCATCGCTATGCCGGGGTCCGCCCGTTAATCGTCGAGGCGGGCAAGGGCGACCGCGAAACCAGCCGCGATTATTCGCTCGTCCCGCACGTTGGCGTCCCGGCGCTGACCGTCGTTGGCGGCAAGATCACAACCTATCGCGTCCTTGCCGAGGCGGTCCTCAAGCATGTCGCACCCAAAACGAAACCGTGGACAATGTCCGCGCCACTACCGGGTGGCGATGTCCCCCGCAACACTGGCGAAAATGGTCAAAGCGCGTTCCGACGTTGGCTTGATGAATTGACGCAAGTCTATGAGAATTATGATCCCAAGCTGATCCGGCGGTTGGCGCATACGCTCGGCACGGCGGCCGAGCCGTTGCTCTCGACCGGACTCGGCGACAATCTTGGTGGTATTTTCGAAGCCGAACTCGACCACTTCAAGATGTCCGAATGGGCGACGACCGCCGACGATGTCCTGTGGCGGCGGACCAAGCTCGGCCTCCACCTCGACTCCGCCGCACAAGGGCGGGTCGCAGCGTGGTTCGGCGAGGACGCCCCCACCGTCGCGTCCGGCGGCGCGACGCACCGCTTCGCGGTCCCCGCGCGCTGACGATCATGCGCGGCGACGGTACGCGCCCGCCTGTCCTTGCCCACGAACGCTTCGCCGCCGCGCGTGCCGATTATGACGGCCTGACCCTCGCCGCTCGTTTCGACCGCATCCACGCGACCAACCTGTGGGGCGCAGATGGCACACGGTCGGGGCTGGGTTCGGAGCTCGACGCAACCTCGGCGGTGCGGTCGGCGCTGCCCGCCCTACTCGCCCGCCTCGGCGCGAAGTCGCTGCTCGACGCGCCGTGCGGCGACGCGGGTTGGATCACGAGTGTTCCGGCGATCGGTTACATCGGCATCGACATTGTCCCGGCGATCGTCGCCAACGCCCGCGCGCGCTTTCCCGGAGCCGACTTCCGTGTTGGCGACTTGACCGCGGATCCGCTGCCGCACGCCGACGCCGTGCTGTGCCGCGACTGCCTCGTCCATCTGTCGTTCGCCAATATCGCCCGCGCCGTCGCCAACGTCCGCAGCAGCGGCGCGACATGGCTGTTGACAACGACCTTCCCCGACCTCGCGGTCAACGCCAACTGCGACGACGGCGACTGGCGCGGACTCAACTTCACCCACGCGCCGTTCTACTGGCCTGCCCCGGTCGTGCTCGTCACCGAAGACTGCACCGAGTGCGACGGCGGCTGGGCCGACAAGGCGATCGGCGTCTGGCGCCTCGCCGACCTAGGCAATGCACGCGGCGAAGATATCCGGATCGACGTTACCACCTGACAGGACGACGAGAACCGTCTTGCCGGTAATGTCGACCCGCCCGCTCAACGCCGCTGCGAGCGCAACTGCGCCGCCAGGTTCTACGACTAGCTTAAGGTGGCGGAAGGCGAAGGCGACCGCGCGCGCCGCCTCGGCGTCGCTTACGGCAAGGCCGCGCGCACCGGCAGCGCGCAGGATGCCGAACGTCAGCGGAGCCATGACCATCGTCTGGAGCGCGTCGCAGATCGTCGGACCCGGCGCGTCGACCTTGACGATCGCTCCGCCCGACAGGCTGCGGACGACATCGTCATAGCCGACCGGCTCGACGACGACGACCGGCAGCCCCGAGCCGATCGCGACGCCCGACGCCAGCCCGCCACCACCGCAGCACACCAGCGCGAGATCGGCGGCCACCCCCATCGCAGTCAGATCGGCGACCGCCTCGAGTCCCACCGTCCCCTGCCCCGCGACGACGAACGGATCGTCGAACGGCGGCACGATCGTCGCGCCCGAATTGCCAACGATGCGCGCGGCGATCGCGGCGCGGTCCTCGGTGTAGCGGTCATAGCGAACGACGGTCGCACCATAGCCCTGCGTCGCGGCGACCTTCACCACCGGAGCGTCGGCGGGCATGATGATCGTCGCCGCGATGCCGAGCAGTTGTGCCGCGAGCGCCACGCCCTGCGCGTGGTTGCCGCTACTGAACGCGACGACGCCCGCCGCGCGCTCGGCGGCGCTCATCGCCGACAGGCGATTGTACGCGCCGCGAAACTTAAAGCTGCCGGTGCGCTGGAGAGATTCGGGTTTCAGCCAGATTCGTGCGCCGGTCGCGGCATCGAGCGCATCCGACCTCAGCAACGGCGTATGCACCGCGTGTCCGTCTAGACGAACCGCAGCGGTTCGCACATCGAGAATAGAAACCATTGAAAAAACGTCCCTTTTTGTCCAGGGCTAAGGCGTTGATCGGCCAACCGAAACCGGCAAAAAACGCTGTCATAAAAAAACGCTTTACACGAACCACCGACGACCCTAATTACCCGCTCGCTGCCCCATGGGACTTCCACCGCAAGGCAGTTTCGGTGCTACCCGCTTGTAGCGAACTGACTCCCGGAGGTCCCTTGAATTGCCTAAGCCCAGCAACGCGCTGGGGGTAGCCCGCGACCGTCGTCCGTCGCAGCCCGTTACCCTCGTTCGTCCTCACGCCGCTCAGCGCGCCGCCCGTTTCTTCGTCGAGAAGTTTCCGGGAACGTCGATGTATGCGGTCAAGGCGAATCCTTCGCCCGACCTTATCCGCATCCTGTGGGACAGCGGCATTACGACGTTCGACGTCGCCTCGATCACCGAGGTGCGCCTTGTGCGTGGCCTGCTACCGACGGCGACCTTGTGCTTCATGCACCCGGTCAAGCCCGTCGAGGCGATTGCCGAGGCGTATCACGTCCACGGCGTCCGCACCTTCAGCCTCGATTCGGTCGATGAGGTCGAGAAGATTGCCGAGGCGTGCACCACCGACGGCGTCGCCGCGACCGATCTGACGCTCTGCGTCCGCCTTCGCGTGTCGTCGGCGCATGCCAAGTTGAGCCTCGCCGCCAAGTTCGGCGTCGGCGTCGACGAAGCTGCCCCCGTTCTCCACGCCGCCCGGCAGGCGGCCGATGCCCTCGGCATTGCCTTCCACGTCGGCAGCCAGGCGATGAGCCCGCAGGCGTACGCCGATGCAATGGCGCTCGTCCGCGCGGCGATTGTCTCGGCGGGCGTCACCGTCGACGTTGTCGATGTCGGCGGCGGTTTCCCGTCGATCTACCCCGGCATGGAGACGTCGCCGCTCGAGCGGTACTTCGCCGTTATCCACCGCGCGTTTGAGGATCTGCCCGTCAGCTACTCGGCCGAACTATGGTGCGAGCCCGGGCGCGCGCTGTCGGCGGAATATGCGTCGATCCTCGTCCGTGTCGAGAAGCGCCGCGACGACGTGCTGTTCATCAACGACGGGGCGTATGGCGCGTTGTTCGACGCGGCGCACATCGACTGGCGCTTCCCGGTCGAACTCGTCCGCGAACACGAATCGAACATCAAGAAGATGCCGTTCAGCTTCTATGGGCCGACATGCGACGACATGGATTTCATGCGGGGGCCGTTCATGCTGCCCGCCGACATCCGTGCCGGCGACTATATCGAGATCGGGATGCTCGGCGCCTACGGCTGCGCGATGCGGACCGCGTTCAACGGCTTCGGCAACGGCGACACCGTTATCGCGACCGACGAACCGATGGCGTCGACCTATACCGTCACCGAACCGTCACGCGAGGTTGTTACGTCGATCCGCGAGGCGCGGTCTTAGTCCCCTCTCCCCTTGGGGGAGAGGGCGACTTGTGCTCCAGCGCGGCGGGGTGGGGGCTCACCCCCGTCGCCATTACGAACACCCACCCTCCCCGCGCCGGAGAAGCGCGCGGGTCCCTCCCTCTCCCCAGATGGGAAAGGGGACGAAAGGAAAACGATGACCGATCTCTCCAACCGTAAGGCCGAACTGCTTTCGACCACCGTCGAGCATGTCGACATCCGCAGTTTCGACGCGCGCCCGATCATCGACGCGATGAGCAAGATGAGCTTCACCAGCCGCGACCTTGCGCGCGCGACGGGCATCTACAACGCGATGCTCGCCGACAAGGACTGCTCGATCTTTCTCGTCATCGCCGGGTCGACGAGCGCGGGCGGGTGCATGGACCTGTACGCCGAGTTGCTGCGGTCGAACATGATCGACGGCATCGTCGCCACCGGCGCGTCGATCGTCGACATGGATTTCTTCGAAGGCCTTGGCCACAAGCATTACCAGGCACTTGAAATCCCCGACGATAATATCCTGCGTTCGCTCTATATCGACCGCATCTACGACACTTATATCGATGAGGAGCAACTCCAGGACTGCGACGGCACGATCTTTGAAATCGCCGAGTCGCTCGAACCCAAGCCGTACAGCAGCCGCGCCTTCATCCGCGAAATGGGTCGCTATCTGACCAAGCACGGCAAGAAGGAGAATAGCCTCGTCAAGCTCGCCTTCGAGCATGACGTGCCGATCTTCTGCCCGGCGTTCGTCGATTCGAGCGCGGGTTTCGGGCTGGTCAAGCATCAGGTCGAGCGGATGAAGGCGAAGCAGCCATACATGGTCCTCGACGCGATTGCCGACTTCCGCGAACTGACCGACATCAAGATCAAGGCCGGGACGACCGGGCTGCTGATGATCGGCGGCGGCGTCCCGAAGAACTTCATTCAGGACACCGTCGTCTGCGCCGAAATCCTCGGCCACGACGACGTCAAGATGCACAAATACGCCGTCCAGATCACCGTCGCCGACGTCCGCGATGGCGCTTGCAGTTCGTCGACGCTCAAGGAAGCGGCGTCGTGGGGTAAGGTCGAGACGACGCAGGAGCAGATGGTCTTCGCCGAAGCCGGGTCAGTGATGCCGCTTCTCGCGTCCGACGCGTACCACCGCGGCCATTGGCGCGAGCGAGCGGTGCGGGCATATGGCAAGATGTTTGGCGACTGAGCGCGTTTAAGCCAAGCCGAGGGCAATCCTTAGCGGACGAAGCTGGCAACAAGTTCAACGTGGGTAGACCAGCGAAACTGCGCGACCGGCCATAGGCGATCAAGGTGATAGCCGCCCTCAACCAATATCGCCGCATCGCGCGCGAAAGTATTGGGGTTGCACGATACCGCGACGACAATCGGCACCCTGCTCGCCGCGAGTTCGGTGACTTGCGCGACGGCGCCTGCGCGCGGTGGATCGAAGACGACGGCGTCGAAGCGGCCAAGTTCGGTGACGGTCAGCGGGCGGCGAAATAGGTCACGGTATTCGACAGCAAGGCGCAACCCGCCGGCCCGACTGGCGGCGGCGAGCGCGGCGGCAGTGATCTGCGCGCCTTCGACCGCGAGCACCGCTGCGCCTGTCGCGGCGAGCGGCAGCGCAAAGGTGCCGAGGCCGGTGAACAGGTCGGCGATACGCTTTGCCCCGCCGGTCGCAGCCATCACGGCGGCGACAAGGGCGGCCTCGCCCTCGCGGGTCGCCTGGAGAAAGGGCGCTGGCGGAAGAATGACCGGGACGCCGCCAAAATGCAGGGCCGGCGCGCGCGCTTCCGTGACCGTTTCGACGCCGTCCGCGCCTTCAACCGAAAGCCGAGCGATGTCGTGGAATGCTGCAAACTCATTCAGTCGTTCGGTTTCGGCGAGGGTTTGCGCGCCGACATTGGCGAGGAGGAGATCGACCCCGGTGTCGCTATCGGTCAACGTCACGCCCGCCCCCTGCCCGTCGCGCAATGCAGCACCGAGCAATTTTCGCAGGGGGGCAACGAGGGCAAACAGCGCCGGGGTCAGGACCCAGCACTCGTGAAGGTCGACGATGCGGTGGCTCGCGTCGGCGTTGAAGCCGAGCGTCAGCGTGTTGCCGCGCTTGACGGCGCGCAGCGAGGCGCGGCGGCGGCTGCGTGGCGGCGACAGCGCGACGGGCTCGATCGCCGCGATGGCTACCCGCGCAGCGTCGAGGGCGGCAGCGATCCGCGTCCTCACCCATGCGACGTAGGCGGGGTCGGTAACGTGCTGGAGCTGGCAACCACCGCAGTCGGGGAAGTGGCGGCACGGCGGCGTCGCATGATCGGGGCCGGGGGCAAGCGCAAACGGATCGAAACGGACTCGGTCGCCGGGGACGGTCGCGGCGACGAAGCGCCCGTCGGCGGTGACGCCGTCGCCGCGCGCGGCGAGGCGGACGATATCGACCCAGCCGTCATCCGATGAGACGCCGTCGCTCATAATGCCGCAACCGCCCGACTGACCGCGTTGGGCAGATCGTCGGCGGTCATCCCCGCTCCGGCACGTCGCCCAGCTTCGCCGTGAAGCCAGACCCCAGCACACGCCGCGTCGAAGGCGGCAAACCTCTGCGCGAGCAACCCGGCGATGACCCCGGCGAGGACGTCGCCCGACCCCGCCGTTGCCAGCCACGGCGTCGCATGGGCGTTGATTGCGGCGCGTCCGTCGGGGGCAGCGATGATCGTCGCAGGGCCTTTGCGGACGACGACCGCGCCGATCCGTGCAGCGGCGGCGCGCGTCTGGGCGAGGCGATCGCCGGGAAGATCGCCGAATAGCCGCGCGAATTCGCCGTCGTGAGGCGTGAGGACGGCGGGGCCTGCCAGCGCGGCGGAAAGACGGTCAGGGGCTCCGGCGAACAGGGTGAAGATACCGGCGTCGAGGACCACGGGCAGGCCGCTCGCGAGAAGAGCGGCGATGCGCTCGCCGTCACCGTCAAGCCCCGGCCCGGCGATGGCGGCGGCGAACCGCTGCCTCGCAAGGAGGGCCGTCACCGCCGCACCGTCGCTGGCGGCGCGGACCATCACCGCGTCGAGCCGCGCTGCGTTCTCGGTGACTGCCGCCGCCGGGCACGCCATCATCGACAGGCCGGCTCCCGCCCGAACCGCTGCCAATGCTGCGAGCCGCGCTGCGCCGCCATGCCCCGACACACCGCCGAGCGTGAGGACCGCGCCGCGCGCATATTTGTGGCTATCGCTCGGTGGGGTCAGTGATGGCGGCGGCGCGGTTGCGAACAGTTGCGCGCCGCTTGTATCGAAGCCGAGGTCGGCGACGACGACGCGTCCGCATCGCGCCGCCGCCAACAGGTGAGCGGGCTTGAGCGCACCGCATGCGACAGTCAGATCGGCGGTCAGGCTGTCCCCCGAGCCGGAATCGGCGTCGAGCCCGCTCGGCAGGTCGATCGCGACGACACTGGCCCCAGCGGCGAGGCGGGCGAGATCGGCGAGCGCCGCGAGTGGGCGGGTGCAGCCGATGCCGACGACGGCGTCGACGAGCACGGCGCGCGGCTCGGCGGCAGAAAGCGTGACGACCTGCCCAGTCCAGCGCTCATGCATCGCCGCCGCCGTCACCGTCGCCGGGTTGCCGGTCGCAGCAACGGTCACGGCGACACCTGCTGCCGCGAGAAGGCGAGCAACGACATAGCCGTCACCGCCGTTGTTGCCGGTACCGCACACGACCACTGCCGAGCGCGGGGCGAAGACGGTGAGGACCGCGCGAGCGGCGAGCGCCCCTGCCCGCTCCATCAGCACGGCAGGCGCTATCCCGGTTGCCGCCTCGGCGGCGCGGGTGGCGGCGGCGTCGAGCAGCGGTCGCAGTGTCACGGTCAAAGTTGCGCGATTTGCCATCGCAATGCGGTGTAGTATGGGCTTTGACGATGTCCTACCGCCTTATCGCCGCCGTTTTGCTCGTTTGCGCTGCGGGGTGCACTAGATCGCCGTTGGCCGACCCCCATATCGCTCTGCGCGGCGCAGCGCGCGGCGATGTTCCGCGCGACGTAAATGGCGAGCCGATCCTAGAGCGCGTCAGGCCGGTCCCCGCTGGCGCGATTGTTACGCCGCCGGCTCCGAATCGCTAATTGCGAGCGGACTAAAGGTCCGCGAAGACATGGCGTTCGGCGCTGGCGCCCGGATGCGTCACCGCGCCCCTTGATGCCGGGCCGACGGTTTTGCTGTACCGCCACAGCGCGCCCGACTGATACGCATTGACTGGAGCAACCCATGCGGCGCGGCGGCGGGCCAGATCGTCGGCGGCGACGTGGAGGTCGATCGTTCCCGAGGCCGCGTCGATCGCGATGATATCGCCATCCTCGACCAGGGCGATCGGCCCACCATCCGCCGCTTCAGGGCCGACGTGCCCGATGCAGAAACCGCGCGTCGCCCCCGAAAAGCGCCCGTCGGTGATGAGGGCGACCTTCTCGCCCATCCCGAGGCCATAAAGCGCCGCCGTCGTCGACAGCATCTCGCGCATGCCGGGCCCACCCTTGGGGCCTTCGTAGCGGATGACGACGACTTCGCCCTCGCGGATCGAGCGCGCCTCGACGGCGGCAAAGCAATCCTCCTCGCAGTCGAACACCCGCGCCGGGCCGGTGAAGGTCAGCGTCGCCATGCCCGCCACTTTGACGATCGCACCGTCGGGCGCGAGCGACCCGCGCAAGCCGACGACGCCGCCGGTCTTGGTGATCGGGTTCGACACCGGACGGATAACGTCCTGATCGGCGTTCCACGTCACGTGCGCGAGGTTTTCGGCCAGCGTCTTGCCCGTCACCGTCATACAGTCGCCGTGCAGAAACCCGCCGTCGAGGAGCGTCTTCATCACCATGTAGATGCCGCCGGCGTCGAACAGATCGCGCGCGACGTAGCGCCCGCCAGGTTTGAGGTCGGTGATATACGGGGTGCGCTTGAAGATATCGGCGACATCGAACAACGTGAACTCGATACCCGCTTCGCTCGCCATCGCTGGAAGGTGGAGCGCGGCGTTGGTCGATCCGCCCGTTGCAGCGACAACGGTAGCTGCATTCTCAAAGGCTTTGAGTGTACAGATGTCTCGCGGCCTCAGGTTGGCCGCGAGACACGCCATTACCGCTTCGCCCGCCGCAACCGCCAGTTCGGCGCGACCGGCGTAGGGTGCGGGCATCATGTTCGAATTGGGGAGCGACAGCCCGATCGCCTCGGCGACACACGCCATCGTGTTGGCGGTGAACTGCCCGCCGCATGCGCCGTGACCCGGGCAGGCGACCTTTTCGAGCGCGGTGAGGCGTGCAAGCGGGCACGTTCCGGCGGCAAACTGCCCGACGGCTTCGAACACGTCGACGACGGTGACGTCCTTGTCCTCGAACCGTCCCGGCAGGATCGAACCGCCGTAGACGAACACGCTCGGCACGTTGAGGCGGAGCATCGCCATCATCATCCCGGGCAGGCTTTTGTCACACCCGGCGAAGGCGAGGAGCGCGTCGTAGCTGTGGCCGCGCATCGACAGTTCGACCGAGTCGGCGATCACTTCGCGGCTGACGAGGCTCGACTTCATCCCCTGATGACCCATCGCGATGCCGTCGGTCACCGTTATGGTGTTGAATCGTCGCGGTGTTCCTCCGGCGGCGATCACTCCGGCGCGCGAGGCATCGGCCTGCGCGTCGAGGGTCGTATTGCACGGCGCCGAGTCGTTGCCCGCCGAGACGACGCCGACGAACGGCTTGGCGATATCCTCCGCCGTCAGCCCCATTGCGTAATAATACGACCGATGCGGTGCGCGTTCGGGGCCGACGGTGACGTGGCGGCTGGGCAGTTTGCTTTTGTCGAAGGTCATCGCAGTCCTGTCAGGTGAAGCGCGCCGGGCGCTTGGCGTGGAAGGCGGCGACCCCTTCGGCGAAGTCGCGTCCGGTGAAGGCGGCGTCGAATTGAGCCGCCGAGGCCGCATCATCGTCGGTCGCGCCGTCGAGGATACGGCGGATGATCGCCTTGGCCGCGATCTGCGTCGTCGCCGATAACGCCGCGACGCGGGTGGCAACTTCGTCGACAGCGGCGGCAAGGTCGGCGACGACCTCATCGACCAAGCCGATTCGCACGGCCTCGTCGGCACCGAAGATCCGCGCGGTGAAGATCATCCGCTTCGCCCGCGATGCTCCGACGGTGTCGACCAGCAGCTTGGTATCGTGGAGCGGGTAGACGAGGCCGAGCTTGGCCGGGGTCATCCCGAAGCGCGAGCCCGCCGTCGCCAGCCGGACGTCGCACGCCAACGCGACACCGAGGCCACCGCCGATCGCATCGCCGTCGATCGCCGCGATCACCGGCTTCGGCGCGCGGGCGAGCGTCGTCTGCGTCAAGCGGATGGCGGCATTATTGCGCGCGCGCCACGCCGGATCGGCGGCATGGGCGGCGAACTCACCGATGTCGGCGCCGGCGCAAAATGCTCCGCTCGCGCCGGTGACGACGAGCAGACGGACGCGGTCGTCAGCCATCGCCCGATCGACGAGGCGCGGCAACTCCTCCCACATGGCGAGGTCGAGCGCGTTGCGGCGGGCGGGACGGTTGAGCGTCAGCGTCGCGCGGGCATCATCGATGGTCAGGTCGAGCATGGATTGGGTTTCGACCATCGGGTCGGATCGCGCAAGCCCATCGCCCGGCAGCTATTCGCATGATCGCTATGGCCGACGAGCCCGGCTCGATCAGCCAACAGAAAAAGGCCGCGCGACGTGAGTCGAGCGGCCAGTTCTGGGTCGAAGCCTTACCCGCAGCGGCGGGCGAAACCTTACTGGCCGGCAGTGACCACCGGCGCGGGCAGCGCGGCAACGTCGACGCCGAGGATATGAGCGGCGGCGGCGAACTTCTTGCCCGCTTCGACGCGCGAGTGTTCAGCACACAGCTTTTCGCCGGTAGCGATCAGGATCGCGGCGCGCTGCTGTGACGGTATGGTCGCGATTGTTGATGCGGTGCGGAGTTGGCCGGGCATCGTATCGCACTGTGCGGCGGTCGTCCCGGCATAAGCGGGGACAGCGGCGCCGACAAAGGCGGTGGCGAGCGCAAGAGCGAGGGGACCGGCGACGAGGAAGCGAATAACCATTTTTCTTCTCCTTAAGCGTTTGAGTTTCACTCAGAACAACTGAGTGGTGATCTAAGTCGTACTCAGACTGCCGTCAAGAGGCATTTTGAGTCGCGATCAAAATAATTGAGCACGGCTCATGCTGCAGTGCAACAACAATTATGCGCGAAGCGTTGTCGCCGCGCTCCACCATGATGGCTGATGGCTCGCGATCACTTCCCGCGCAGCGACGCACTTTGCGTCGCTGGGGTACAGTGCGAGACACGTCGCGCCCGACCCCGACATTCGCACGAAGGTCGCCTCGGTCGCGTCGAGCGCGGCAAGCACGTCGGCAATGACAGGTGCAAGCGCGATCGCCGGTGGCATCAGGTCGTTACGCGCCACGCGCCATCGCGGCGCATCGAGTACCCCACGGTCAACGCCGTCCCACCCGGCGAAGACGGGACCGGTCGGCACCGCGACACGCGGGTTGACGAGCAGGATCGCAGCACCGCCAAGGTCGAGATCGACCGGCGACATTGCATCGCCCTTGCCGACCCCGACGAGCGTGCGGCTGAACACACACGCCGGAACGTCGGCCCCGAGCGGCGCGGCGATGACTGCGAGCCGTTCGAGCGACCAGTCGAGCCGCCAGAATCGATTAAGCAGGCGGAGCGTCGCCGCTGCGTCGGCCGACCCGCCGCCAAGTCCGGCAGCGACCGGGATGCACTTGTCGAGCGTCAGCGCCGCATTCGCCGCGCATCCGGCGGCAGCGGCGAGCGCCCTCGCCGCGCGCATCACGAGGTTGTCGCTGTCCCCGTCGCCTGCCGCCGCTGCGAACGGGCCAGCGACGGTAAGGCTGAGTCCCTCAGCAATTGTCGCCCGCACGGTGTCCCCGAACTCGGTGAACGCAAACAGCGTCTCAAGATCGTGATAGCCATCCGGGCGACGGCGGCGCAGATGGAGAGCGAGGTTGACCTTCGCCGACGCGGCTTCGATCAATGCGGGGTACTCACGGGGACCGTCGCTCCCGCCGCCCCTTGGGCAAGCGCGACATCGAGGCCGAAATCGAGCTTGCGCGCGAGAAGCGCTGCCTGCGGCGGTTCGGGCGACAGGTTGGCCGCCGCGCGCCAGCGAAAGCGCGCCTCGAGCCGACGCCCCGCGCGCCAATACGCGTCGCCCAGATGCTCGTTGATCGTCGCATCGCCCGGTTCAAGGCGCGCCGCCGCCTCGAGTGCAGGAACTGCCAGCGCATCGTCGCCAGCGCGGTAATAGGCCCAGCCGAGCGAATCGGCGATGAAGCCATCGTCGGGGCGAAGCTTGGCGGCGCGGGCGATCAGCGCCGTCGCTTCGGGCAACATCTGCCCACGATCGAGCATGGCATAGCCGAGATAGTTGAGAACGGTCGGTTCGTCGGGAACGAGCTTCAGCGCGGCGCGAAGATCGGCCTCACCGCGAACCCAGTCGCCCGCCTGCTCCAGCGCCGCGCCGCGATAGAAATACAGGCTCCACCCGGCGGCGGCCCCGGCGAGAGCGATCGCACGGGTATAGTCGGAGGCGGCAGCCGCGTGCCGGCCAAGCTTGCGTTCAAGGTCACCCAGACGCTGCCAGTCGTCGGTCGTCGCGCCCGGCCCGGCGGCAGCGGCTTCGAGGATGCGGCGGGCCTCGTCGTCGCGCCCGAGAGCGGCAAGCGCCAGCCCCCGGTGCAACGTCGCAACGGCGGCCAGATCGTCACGCGGTGCAATATGCGCATAGGCAGCCAGGGCCGCGTCGCCGTGGCCACTGCGCGCAAGGACATCGCCCATCACGAGCCACGTTTCGCCGACTTCAGGGGCGAGCAGGGTAGCGGCACGGGCGAAGGCGACGGCGAGCGGCACCGGGCGTTCGCGCGACAAGTCACCGGCGATTCGGGTGGTGAGATAAGCGACGCCGACGCGCGGTTCGCTCGCGCCGGGATCGAGCCGTTGGCCATTCGCCAGTCGCTTCGCCGCCGCCCCGATGGCAGACGCCGGGTCGGCGTTCGCGAGCAGGGCGCGCGCTTCATCGGTTTTGTGGACGGCGACCAGCGCCGCAGCGGCAGCGATCCGCAACCGGTCGACCCCCCTCGCCTCGCCCGCGACCATTGCAACAAACAGCGGCGCGGCGTCGCCCGGACGCTTGGCCGCCGCGAGGATCATGGCGCGATGTTCGGTGATATAGCTCCGCGCGACGCCATTGAACTTGGCGGGATCGACGAGCGCCAAGGCCGCGTCGACATCGCCGCGCCCAATCCGAACCCACGCCGCGACTACCGGCGCCACGACCGCTGCATAGCCGGAGTCGGGCAGGCCCTTGAGCGTATCGACCGCACCCCAGTCGCGCCGTCGCAGCGCATCGGCGAGCCGGACAAGGGCCGTCGCAGCGTCACCCTGCCCACTCGCCTCGAGGTCGCGCGCGAGGCTGGTCACCAATTTGTCGTCGCCAGCGATCAGCGCAATATCGAAGGCGCGCCGCTGAAGGATCGTATTGCCGGGGTCACCCTTCAATGCCGAAGCGTAATAGCGCGCGGCGTCGGCCGATCGGTCATCGGCATCGGCAAACCGCCCGAGGACATAGTCGTGGCTCGCAGTCGCTGCGAGTCGGGGCGCGGCGTCGACCGGCGCGACCGACGCGAGCAGGGCCACCGCGAGCGCGGAAGTTGACAAAGTCAGCGCCACGCCGGATGCGCCTCGGCTCGTGTCAGCGGTACCTGGGTACGAACGCACGTAGGGGTCAGGAAGGGCATCGGCAGCGGCGTCTCCACGAGGTTAGCGATGCTAGCCCGAATGCCATGGTGTAGGACAGGCGTCTTTTGATCGCCCCGATCGGCGGCGCGCGGGCTTTCGGCTGGCACCGTCGATCGCACGGTCTGGCGAAAGTTATTCAGCCAAGCGCATCGCGGCAAAACCGCGCCGTGGCGTCGGTCGAGTTCGGTGCCCGTCTGCACCGCCTCGCCGTCCGGGCTTGCACGAGTCCACGCGCGGCACGCGCCTTGGCCGTGCTGCGCCTTACATATTCGGGTAGTTCGGCCCCCCGCCTCCCTCGGGGACGACCCACACGATATTCTGCGTCGGATCCTTGATATCGCAAGTCTTGCAGTGGACGCAGTTCTGCGCGTTGATCTGCAGGCGCGGCCCCGCCGTCTCCTCGACGATCTCATAGACCCCCGCCGGACAATAACGCTGCGCCGGTTCGTCATACAGCGGAAGATTGATCCGCACTGGGACGCTCGCATCCTTGAGCGTCAGGTGGATCGGCTGGTCTTCCTCATGATTGGTGTTCGACAGGAACACGCTCGTCAATTTGTCGAAGCTGAACACCCCGTCGGGCTTGGGATAGACGATCGGGTGAACATGCTCCTTGCGCTTGAGCTGCTCGTTATCGCGGTGGTGCCCCATGGTGAACGGCATCCGCAGGCCAAGATGCTCGGCCCACATCGTCACCCCGGCGATGCCGGTGCCGACGACGTTACCGAACTTCTCGACTGCTGGCAGCGTATTGCGGACCCCGCGAAGTTCGGCCTCAACCCAGCTCGTGTTGTACGCGACCTGATATGCGGCAAGGTCGTCACCGCTGCGCTGGCTGACAATCGCATCGACGGCGGCGTCGGCGGCCATCATGCCGGTCTTCATCGCGGTGTGGCTGCCCTTGATGCGCGGCACGTTGAGAAACCCCGCGCTGCACCCGATCAGCGCGCCGCCGGGGAAGGTCAGCTTCGGCACCGACTGCCACCCGCCGTCGTTGATCGCGCGCGCGCCGTAGCTGACGCGGCGTCCACCGGTCAGGATCTCCTTCAAGGCCGGATGCGTTTTCCACCGCTGCATTTCGTCGAATGGCGACAGGTACGGGTTCGAATAATTGAGCCACGTCACGAAGCCAAGCGCGACCTGGTTGTTCGCCTGATGATAGATGAACCCGCCGCCGCCGGTCGCATCGTCGAGCGGCCAGCCCTGCGTATGGATGACCTTGCCCGCGACGTGCTTGGCGGGGTCGATGTCCCATAATTCCTTGATGCCGATACCATAAACCTGCGGCTGGCTGTCCTTATCAAGGTCAAACTGACGGATCAGCTGCTTCGACAGATGGCCGCGCACCCCTTCGGCGAAGAACGTATATTTCGCATGGAGTTCGAGCCCCGGTGTGAAGCTGTCCTTGTGGCTCCCGTCGCGGGCCACCCCCATGTCGCCGGTCGCCACGCCCTTGACCGAGCCGTCGTCGTTGAACAGCACCTCGGCGGCAGCGAAGCCGGGGAAGATCTCGACGCCGAGCGCCTCGGCCTGCGTCGACAACCACCGGCAGAAATTGCCGAGACTGACGGTGAAGCAGCCCTTGTTGTTCATGAAGGGCGGCATCAGGCCGTGAGGAAAATCGTACTTCTTGCCCGCCGTCAGCACCCAATGGTGGTTCTCGGTCACCGGCACCGTCAGCGGGCTGTCGAGGTCGCGCCAGTTCGGCAGCAGCTCGTCGAGCGCCTTCGGGTCAACGACCGCCCCCGACAGGATGTGTGCGCCGATCTCCGCCCCCTTTTCGAGGACGCAAACCGACACGTCGATGCCCTTTTCCGCCGCCGCCTGCTTGACGCGGATTGCCGCCGACAGACCAGCGGGACCTCCACCGACGATGACGATGTCATAGGGCATCGCTTCCCGGTCCGTTCGCGCCACGGTCTCGCTCATTGTCGTCCCTCGCTGCCGCACGCCTTAACGGCACATCGTATAAACTGTCCCGTTCATCAGATACCGATGCGCCGTCGGGTTGACCAGAGGATGACACGCCGCACTATGGTGGATGATGGTCGGGGAATTACAGACGGATCGCGCAGAGCTCGCCGCCGCGCTCGGGTGGCTTATTGCGGCAGGCGTCGACACGGTCGTCGGAGAGGCGCCGTTCGCGTGGCTTGCCCCGATAGGACCTATCATCGCCCCGATCGATGAGCGGGTCGTCGCCGCGCCAATCGCCATGCGCGCGACAATCGCCACGATCAATGCCGACAGCCTGTCCGCACTCGCCGCCGCATTGGCCGAAGTTAGCCCGATCGCGTTGTTCGCCGACGGAAGCCCCGGCGATGCGATGGTCATCGGCGACCGCCCGACCGCTGCCGATGTCGCTGCGGGCCGCGTCTTCGGCGATGAAGCCGGGGCCCTGCTCGACAAGATGCTCGCGGCGATCGGCCGGTCGCGGTCCGATACCTATCTCGCCAACGTCGTCCAATGGCCGGGCAATGGGAGCGCAACGCCCGCCGAGACCGCCGCCGCCGCGCCGTATCTCCGCCGCCAGATCACGCTGGCGCGACCCAAAGCGATCCTTGCGCTCGGGCAGGCCGCCGCGACCGCGCTGACGGGATCGGCGGCGGGGATCAACCGCCAGCGTGGGCATTGGATCGAGGTCGACGGCGTCGCGGTGATGCCGACCTTCCACCCCGCACACCTGCTCCGCCAGCCCGCTCACAAGGCGCTGGCATGGGCCGACCTGTGCGCCTTCCGCGAGCGGCTCGCTCGATGAGGTTTGCAGTCACGCTTATCGCGGCACTTGTGCCGTTCGCCGTCGCCGCCGAGCCCGCCGCCGCCCCGCTGGACACTGCTGGGACGATCACCGTCACCGGCTATACCGGTATCACGCCGGCGCAGCGTCGTGTGCCGACGCAGCTCACCCCGGCCCAGCGGACCGCGTACCGCGCGATCTTCCTTGCCATCGACGCCGGACGCTTTGCCGCCGCGAGCACCGCCCTCGCTGCCCTGCCCGACGGCCCACTCCATGCGAGCGCGACGGCGCAACTGTTCCTCGCGCGCGGGCCAGGGCGCGGCGGTGTTCCCGCCGACTGGCTCGCCGCAAACATCGACTTGCCGCAGGCCCCGCGCCTCGTCGCGGTCGCTGCCCGCGGCAGTGGCGCAGCGCTCCCGGCGCAACGCCTGCTCCGCAGCGTCACCTTCACCCCGGCGATGGGACCGAAGTCGGCGCGCGGTGACGGCGTTCGCGACGCCGACACGATCGCCCGGTTGAAGCCGCTCCTCGCCGCCGACCGCAACGCCGAGGCCGAGGCGCTCGTTACCGCCGCTGCCCCCTCCCTCTCTCCCGACGTCGCCGCCGAATGGCGCCAGCGCACGGCATGGAGCTCGTTTGGCGCGGGCGACGATGCCGCCGCCGAACGCCTCGGTCGCGCCGCCGCGACCGGAAGCAGCACGTGGTCGGCGCTTGGCGGCTGGACAGCGGGACTCGCTGCCTTCCGGCGCGGCGACTGTGCGGCAGCGGCGACCGCGTTCGATGGCGTCTCGCTGCGCTTCGGAGCCGAAGACATCGCACCGGCGGCGAATTTCTGGGCCGCCCGCGCCTATCTTGCGTGCGGCAAGCCGCTCGAAGTGGCCAAGCGCCTTCAGTCGGCAGCGACGAGGGCCGACAGTTTCTATGGGATGCTCGCGCGCCGCACCCTCGGCCTCGCCCAGCCGCTCGACTGGGCCGAACCCGATTTCATCACCGCCGACTGGAATCATCTTGCCGCGCTACCGGGAGCGCGGCGCGCGGCGGCGTTGGTCGAGATCGGCGAGATTGGCCTCGCCGACCGCGAACTCCGCTATCTCGCGGCGACGACCGACACCGGTAATTACCCCGCCGTCCTGCGGCTGGCGGCACGGCTCAACCTGCCGGCAACGCAGTTCTGGCTTGCGCATCACCCGCCCGTCGGCATCGACCCCCCACTGAGTGCGCGCTATCCCGCCCCCGAATGGAACCCGGCGCACGGCTGGCGCGTCGATCGCGGCCTCGTCTATGCCCACGCGCTCCAAGAAAGCGCGTTCATCACCGGCGCAACGAGCCGCACCGGGGCCAAGGGGATCATGCAATTGATGCCCGCCGCCGCCAAGCGCGCACAGGCGCGGATGGCCGACGGCTCGGTCGTCGACGTCGTCGTCAAGGACCTCGGCGACCCCGAATTCAACATCGATCTCGGCCAAGCCTATCTCCAGGAGCTCCGTGACATGAGCTACACCGGCGGCCTCCTCCCCAAGGTCATCGCCGCGTACAACGCCGGTCCAGGATCGGTGCAGAAGTGGAACGCGACCGTCCGTGACAATGGCGACCCGTTGCTGTTCATCGAATCGATCCCGTTCCGCGAGACCCGCCACTATGTCGAGGTCGTCCTCAAGAATTACTGGATGTACCAGCTGCGCGAAGGCAAGGCCCCGGCGTCGATCGACGCGCTGGCGGCCGGACTCTGGCCGAAATTCCCCGGCATGGCGGGGCCGGGAGCGGTCACAGTGGTGCCAACCTTCGTTGCCCCGCGAGTCCCGACCCTGCGCTCGCCGATCCTGCCCGACGACACGACGGTGGTGGCAACCACGTCGTAGGGCGAACGGCGGCCTTCGGACCTCCCTTTGCCACGCGCTTCGTTGTCGTTCCTGCGCAGGGACGACAGGAATAAGGGGGGACGCCGCTTCCCGCACCGCCGCCGTGCCCGCTTTCACGGCGTCGGCGGCGCGCGTAAGGGATGGTCATGCCAATCGACACCACCCTCCCCTTTATCCCCGTTCGGATCGCCGCGTTGACCATATCGGACACGCGCACGCTCGCCGACGACCGCTCGGGTGACACTCTTGTCGCGCGACTGACCGACGCGGGGCACATCCTCGCCGCACGCGCGATCGTCCGCGACGACGTGCCGACGCTCATAGACCAGCTTAACCGATGGATCGAAGACCCTAAAATCGATTGTATTATTTCAACCGGCGGCACCGGCGTTACCGGACGCGACGTTACCCCAGAGGCCTTCGCTGCCGTATGGGACAAGGAAATTCCCGGCTTCGGCGAACTATTTCGCTGGCTAAGTTTTGCGACCATCGGCACGTCGACGATCCAGTCGCGCGCCACCGCCGGCGTTGCCCGCGGCACCTATCTCTTCGCCCTCCCCGGTTCGACGGGCGCCGTGCGCGACGGGTGGGACGGTATCCTTGCGACGCAACTCGACAGCCGCCACCGCCCATGCAACTTCGTCGAACTGATGCCCCGCCTGCGCGAGAGTTGACGTCGGGCGCTGATTTTTGTTCTTTTTTCGTTCCGTTTTATCGACTATATATGCGTGATGCTTCATCCCGAACTCGCGCGTGGTCGCGGCGCTCCGGCGAACACGCCGTCGGCGCGGTTCGATGCGCCGGGGCGTGATCTCGATGTCGACTGGCTCGATGCGGTCGGGGTTGTCGATGATGGCCCGCCGCCGCTGCGTACGACGGTGACGCGCGAGACGCCGCGCACGATCATCAGCCGCAATACCTCGCCCGACATCCCGTTCGACCGTTCCCTGAATGCCTATCGCGGGTGCGAGCATGGCTGCATCTATTGCTTCGCGCGACCGACGCACGCCTATCTCGGCCTGTCGCCGGGGCTCGACTTCGAGAGCAAGCTCGTCGTCAAACCGAACGCCCCAGTCCAGCTCCGCGCCGAACTGTCGAAACGCAATTACGTCGCGGCGGTGCTCGCGATGGGGACGAATACCGACCCATATCAACCGATCGAGGCGACCCACCGCATTACCCGCGCGTGCCTCGAGGTACTCCGCGAGTTCGGGCACCCGGTGTCGATCACGACCAAGTCGGATCGCGTCGTCGCCGATCTCGACGTGCTGACCGACCTTGCCGCCGACGGCCTTGTCGCGGTGGTGATTTCGGTGACCAGCCTCGACCGCGCCGTCGCCCGCACCCTCGAACCCCGCGCCGCCACCCCGGCCCGACGCCTCGCCGCGATCCGCGCGTTGAGCGATGCGGGTATTCCGACGTGGGTGTCGGTGTCGCCGATCGTGCCCGCGATCACCGATCACGAGATCGAGGCGATCCTGCCCGCCGCCGCTGCCGCCGGAGCGGTCGGCGCGTTTGCCCGCCCGATCCGTCTGCCACACGAGGTCGCGCCGCTGTTTCGCGGCTGGCTCGACGCCCATTACCCCGACCGCGCCGACCGCGTGATGAACCTGATCCGATCGATGCGCGGCGGACGCGACAATGATCCCGACTTCGGGACGCGGATGAAGGGCATCGGCCCCTACGCCGACCTGCTCCACCGCCGCTTTGCGCTGGCGAAGGCGAAAGCTGGCCTGGACCGCGCGCGTGCTCCGCTCCGCACCGACCTGTTCACCGTGCCGGGGACGCGGCAGCGTGCCCTGTTCTGACGGGGCGTGGCGTGGCGTGAACTATCCTAGCGTTGCGGCAGGAAGGTCGCCGCGTCAAAGCCGACGGGGGCGGGAACCTCGACGACGGGATCGTCGCGGTCGTCGAATTCGGTACGGAGCGCGCGGCTCATTGTCGCCTGCATGGCATAGAACGCGGTGACATAGGTCAGTTCGACGATTTCCTCGTCACTGAACGCATCGCGGAGTTCGGCGAACAGCGCATCGGGTACGCGGCCGCCATGCATCACGAGGCGGTCAGCATAAGCGAGGACGAGCCGCTCGCGCGCATCGAAACACGTCGCCGTCTGCCACACGGGGAGCGCGACGATCTTTTCTTCCGCGACACCGACGGCGCGCAGCGATTTGCAGTGTTGCGAGAAAACGAACTGACTGCCGCCGGCCCATCCCGCCCATGTCTGACCGAGTTCGCGCAGCGCCGGTGCCAGCTTGCGCTTGGGGCTGAGATAATAGGCGAAGCCCTGCATATTGTGCTGGAGCGTATCGGGCGAGTTGGCGAAGGTCGTCCACCAGTCGCCCGCCGTCCCCGTCGCGGTTCCCGGCGCGGCAACCGGATCACGGTCGCCGAACAGCAGATCATACGCTGTCGTGACGGACGGCGCGTCGCTTTCGCTGCGAGCGACCGGGCGAAGGCGCGGCATCAGGCGGCGACGGCGGCGCGCGCCGGCGTATGACGGACGTCGCGCGCGTCGAACACCTTCGTGTTGGCCGCAAATTCCATGAGGATGCCGTTCGGGTCGGTGAAATAGACCGAGCGGACGAAGACACCGGGGTGCTTCGCCGATGCGACGGTTGCATCGCTGTCGTCGTGGTTGATGACGACAGGGACAACCGCAACTCCCGCCGCCTGGAGCCGAGCGATTGCCGCCTCGAGCTCGGCCTCGTCGAGGTGGAAGGCGAGGTGGTTCATCGACCCGATCGCGGTCTTCGCGTCGCCGGGGAAGGCCGCGATCGATGCGATTCCCGGTGCGGCTGGCGGCGCGTCGGCCCACCAGAAAAATGCAACCGACGCGCCATTGCCGGCATCAAAGAAAAAATGCTGGCCGCCGTCGGGGAGCTGGACGGTCTTGACCAGCGGCATTTCGAGCACCTTCGTATAGAAGTCGACCGTCGCCGCCATATCGCGTGCCACGAGCGCGACGTGGTTGATCCCTAGGGTGCGCATCGTGCCGGTCTCCACGTCAAACGCGGCAACGGTGCGGCTGCGCGGACGGCTTGTCAACGCAGGGGCTTCACCTCGTCAAATGGTCGCGGTAGGTCACGCGGAGTGTCGTTTTGAGCAGTTTCCCGGTCGCGGTGTGCGGCAGCTCGCTGACGAACACGACATCGTCGGGCAGCCACCATTTGGCGATGCGCGGCGTCAGATGCGCGAGGACGTCGGCCTTGGTTACCCCCGCCTGCGCGACGACGATGAGCAACGGGCGTTCGTCCCATTTCGGGTGGGCTACGCCGATCACCGCTGCTTCAACGACGCCGGGGCAGCCGACGGCGGTGTTTTCAAGGTCGATCGAGCTGATCCATTCGCCACCGGATTTGATGACGTCCTTGGCGCGGTCTACAATCGCCATGTAGCCGAACGCGTCGATGGTCGCGATATCGCCGGTGTCGAACCAGCCGTCGG
>JBBRQR010000005.1:0-24041 GCA_038226115.1 Sphingomonadales bacterium
GACTATGATTTTGTCACGTCGGGCAACATCGCGGCGCAGACGGCGGCGCGCGCCGCGGTCACCAACCGCCTCGGCTATCCGCCGACGCAACAGCATTATTTTGCGGGCTTCGTCCTGCGCCCCGAAAGTCGGGCGCTCGATTGGCCGCTGATCGCCGACGCGGCGACCGCGTCGCTCACGCGGGGCACCGCCGAGACCTTTGTCTGGGCATGGCCGCAGGTCGCCCGAGACGGCTTTGTCGCGTTCGAAATCGATGGAGACACTTTGATGCCCGCGTTTCACGATGTCCTCTTCCCGCTGGCGATCGGCCTGCGCGCGAGTGGCGGACCCGAGTTCGCTACCCAAATCTCGACCTCGAGTTCGGGGTACGAGCAGCGCAACATCGGCTGGAGCGACGCTCGCCTGCGCTTCGACGCCGGCGTCGGCGTTCGCTCGGAAGACGATTTGCGCGCGCTCCTTGCCTTTTTCCGCGCGCGGCGCGGACGGGCGAACGGGTTCCGCTTCGCCGACCCGTTCGACCATGTTTCGCGCGACGACGGACTGGCGGTGACCGCGACCGATCAGCGGCTCGGTACCGGCGACGGCGTCACCACGCGCTTCGCCCTCGTCAAATGGTACAGCGCCAGTGTCGACCCCTATGCGCGACGCATCACCCGCCCGCAGCCGGGAACGGTCGTCGCTGCGGTTAATGGTGTCGCCGCCGCGGCGTGGCTGCCCGGTGATCTCGGCACGATCGACTTTACCGTCGCCCCCGCAGCCGGGGCCGTTGTCACGGCGGGCTTCGCATTCGACGTGCCCGTTCGATTCGACACCGACCGCATCGACGTTGGCGCGGGTGGCTGGCGGTCGGGCGACATCGCCTCGATTCCCGTCATTGAATTGCGGGAGGCGTGAAATGAACTTCGCCGAGCGCCTCACCCCCGAAGCTACGACCATCGCCCTATGCTGGCGCGTCGCCCGCAACGACGGGATCGTGCTGGGCTTCACCAGCCACGATCAATCGCTTGTGGTCGCCGGATTGCGGTATGAGGCATCGCCCGGAATGACCCCGTCGGCGATCAGCGCCGGGCTTGGTTTCGATGTCGCGACGATGGAGTTCGCCGGGGCGTTGAGCGCCGGGGCGATGACCGAGCATGATCTTGCCGCCGGGCGGTTCGACGGCGCTCGGCTCGACGTGTTCATGGTCGATTGGGCGATGCCGGGGGCGGGAACGCTGCCCGTCGCGCGGGGAACGCTGGGTGCGGTCACACGCGAATTGGGTGCCGGTGGCGGCGGGTTTGTCGCCTCGGTTCGCGGACCGACGGCGGCGTTCGATGCGATCGCGATCGAAGCGTGTACGCCGACGTGTCGGGCCGAACTCGGTGACCGCCGCTGCCGCGTCGACCTCGCGCCGCTGACAACGTTGGCGACAGTCGCGGCCGGATCGACTCGCGATCGGGTCATTGTCGCAGGCGCGGTTCCCGATGATCGCTTGCTCGACGGCCGCGTCCGCTGCCTTGACGGGGCGAATGCCGGGATCGACGCGCGGATCATGTCGCTCGACGGGGATGCGTTGATCCTGATCGAAGGATTGCCGTTCGCGCCCGTCGTCGGCGACCGGATCGAAGTGCGTGAAGGGTGCGACCGGCGTCTGACGACGTGCAGCACGCGCTTTGCCAACGCCGCCAATTTTCGCGGCGAGCCGCATGTTCCCGGTGGCGACGTCCTCACCCGATTTCCGGGCGTCTGAAGGTGAACACGCGCCAGGCCGCGATCGTAGATGCTGTTCGCGCCGCCGTTGGCACGCGGTTTCGGCCGCAGGGGAGATCTGTGGGGATCGCGCTCGACTGTGTCGGCGTCGCGTTGATCGCAGCCGAGGCGGCGGGGTGGCGGGTGTGCGTTCCGCCGTATACCCTCGGCGGCGATCACGAGGCGCGGCTCGATGCGGTCATCGCCGCGCTCGGCGGAACGCGCATCGAAACCGCGTTGCCCGGCGATCTGCTCGTGGTCGCGCCCGGTGTCGGCCGTCGCCACCTCGCGGTCGTCGTTCCCGATGGGGTCGTCCACGCCCATGCCGGCCTTGGCCGTGTCGTCGAGGGGCCGGTCGATTCCGATTGGCTGGTCATTACCGCGTGGCGGTTTCCGGACAGGGAGTAAAATCATGGCAACGCTGGTTCTCGGTACGATCGGGCGCGCCATCGGCGGCCCAATCGGCGGGCTGGTCGGGTCGCTGATCGGCGGGACGATCGACCGCAAGCTGTTCGGCGGTGCGACGCGCGAAGGTGCGCGGGTCGCCAACCTCGCAGTCCAAAGCGCAGCGTACGGCGAGCCGTTGCCGCGGCTGTACGGAAGGATGCGGGTGGCGGGCAATCTCGTCTGGACGGCAGGGATAAAGGAGTCGCGCAAGCGGACCGGCGGCGGCAAATCGGGCCCGGCGACCAACAATTACAGTTATTCGTCGTCCTTTGCCGTGATCGTCGCCGCGCGCACGATCGTCCGCGTCGATCGGATCTGGGCCGATGGCAAGGTGTTGCGCGCCAGCGATGGCACGCTCAACTTTCCCGCGACGATCCGAACCTACCACGGTGCCGAGGATCAGCCGGTCGACCCCCTGATCGCCGCCGCCGAAGGTGTCGCCAACGCACCGGCTTATCGCGGTCGCGCCTACGTCGTGTTCGAAGACCTGCCACTCGCCGACTATGGCAACCGCATCCCCAATCTGACGTTCGAGGTAGTTGCCGACGATGCGCCGGTGGCGATCGATACGATTGCCGTCGATCTGGGTGGCGGGTTGCTTGCCGCACACGGGGTGTTCCCCACCGTTGTCGGCTTTGCCGCCGCGCAGGCCGGAGCGATTCGTGAGGGGTTGGCGACGCTCGCGACGATCGCCGATCTGACCCTCGGCGACGATGGCACCATGCTTCGGGTCGGGGTTGGCCGCGCCGTCACTCGGCTCGCCGCCGACGACCTTGGCGCCACCGACCGGGCGGCAATCGTGGCGCAACGTCACGAGGCGCGCGGGGCCGATGCCGTCGTCCCCGATTCGATCTGGTTGTCCTATGGCGATCCCGCGCGTGATTATCAGACCGGTGTTCAGGCGGCGACGCGGCGGACCCCGGCGCTGCGGGTCGAACGACGTGACCTCGCTATCGCTGCCACCGCCGATGACGCCAAGAAGTTCGCTGAATCGGCCCTGCGTCGCGCCATCGCCGGGCGATCGACCGCGAAGGTGGCGCTGCCGTGGCGCTACGCCGCCGTCCTACCCGGGGATATGATCGTAACCGCAGGCGACGATGCGTGGCGGGTGACCCACCGGACAATCACTGGCGCGGTGATCGACCTCGACCTCGAGCGCGTTGCCACCCAAGCTTTGGGTGGGGCCGTCGCCGATGCCGGTCGCGCGTTTGTCGGAACCGACGCGCCGCAGGGCACGACGATCCTTCATCTCCTCGACATCCCGGCCCTTCCGGGAGCTACGCCCAGCGGGGTTCAGCTGTTGGTTGCTGCCAGTGGCACCAGCGCAGGCTGGCGGCGTGCCGATATCATGGTCAGCCACGATGGCGGTGAAAGCTATGCTGTGGCGGCGTCGGTCGGGGCCCCTGCAACGATCGGAGTCCTCCTGACACCGCTCGCGTCGGGTACGACCACCCGCTGGGATCGGCGGGCGACGGTCGATGTTGAGCTGGCTTCGGACGGAGACCTCCAAAGCGTGACCGAAGCAGCGGTTCTCGCCGGGGCCAACCTTGCCGTCGTTGGCGACGAGATTATCCAGTTCACGTCGGCCACCGCCCTCGGCAATCGCCGTTTCCGGGTGAGCAATATGCTGCGTGGCCGCCGCGGGTCGGAGGCAGCGGCGACGAGTCATGCGACCGGCGAGCGGTTCGTCCTGCTCGACGACCGCGTACTTTCCATTGCAATGCCACCCGAAGCGCTTGGCGCGTCGCTCATGGTGAAAGCGGTCGGTCCGGGCGACGATCCTGTCAGAGTGCAACCGCAGACGATCGTTCCGCGCGGGGTCGCGCTTCGGCCGCTGTCGCCGGCGACGGTGACGATCGCGATGGCGGCGGATGGTGGCCGGACCGTCGCGTGGGTTCGGCGCAGTCGCGCGGGATTCGCGTGGACCGACGGAACCGATGCCCCGATCGCGGAGGACAGCGAGCGCTACCGCGTGACCGTGCGTGGCACCTCCGGCGTTGTCCGTCAGGCCGACGTCACAACGTCATCGTGGACGTACAGCGCGGCAGACGCTGCTGCCGATACCTCGGCTTCACCTCTGACGATCGACGTCGCTCAGATCAGCGCATCTGTCGGCCCCGGGCTGCCGACCCGCGCTGCAATCGCTTGAGGACAACGGGAGAGTTTAATGACGACCACGACACGCTATGGTCTGCCCTTGCTGCAATCGGGCCAGGCACAGAAAGAAATCACGCATAATGAGGCGGTCGGGCGGATCGACGCGCTGCTCCATCTTGTCGTCGAAAGCCGCCGCGCCGCAGTGCCTGGCGCTACGAATGGCACTGCCTCGATCGTCGCGGCTGGCGCGGTCGGCATTTTTGCCGGACAAGTCGGCCAGATTGCGGTGTGCGACGAAGGCGGCTGGTCGTTCATCGCCCCGCGCGACGGGTGCATCGCGTTCGTCCGCGACGAGGGCGTCTTCCTTCACTATGCTGCCGGGGTTTGGCGCGATGGTTGGACGGTGCCGTCCCTGACCATCGGCGGGCATACGTTTCTGACCGGACCCGTTGTCGCCGTAGACGCGCCGAACGGTGGTGCCACGGTCGATTCCGAAGCGCGCACGGCCATCACTCAACTATTAGCTGCCCTGCGCGGGTTGGGACTGGTGAGCGCCGTATGACGCGGGTTCAAGCACTTAACGCGGAAAGTGTAGTCTTTTAGCAACACTAGACGGGATTCGCGGCTTGCACTGGTATAGACCCTGCGATAGTGCGTTATGCCTGCTTAGCAAACTATCGAACCGTAAAGGGGATCAAGATGCGTAAACTAGCTGTGGCACTGGCATTGAGCACGACAGCGCTCGCCGGGCCTGCACTCGCGAAGGACAACTCGTTCTACGTCGGCCTCGAAGGCGGCGGGATCATCAACCAGAACCAGACGTTCGACTTGACGGCTACCAACGGTACGGTTTCCAAAGCTCCGCTACGGGCGAATTACAAGGTCGGCTTCGATGTCGACGGCAAGATCGGCTACGACTTCGGGATGTTCCGGTCGGAATTCGAAGTTGCCTACAAGAACAACAACGTTGATTATTTCCAGGTTAATGGTGGAACGCCGCCGCTGATCATCGCCAATGGTGCGACCGGCGTCCCGGCGACCGGAAATTACAATCGCCCGTCAGGCAACCAGACGGTTCTGTCTTTCATGGCCAATGGCCTTGTCGATTTTGGCGGCAAGGGCCGTGCGGTCGGCGGTTATCTTGGCGGTGGCGTCGGCGTCGCTCGCGTGAAGCAGGAGACGTTTGCGTTCATCCATCCGCAGCCGTCGTTTGTCGATGACAGTGACACCCATTTCGCCTGGCAGCTGCTGGCAGGGGTGTACAAGCCGATCTCCGAGCACGTCGATTTGTCGCTGAAGTATCGTTTGTTCAGCGTCGACCGGATCAACACGGTCGGTGTTACCGGTGTCGGGTTTCAGACCCGCCTCCGCTCGCACAGCCTCCTCGTCGGTCTGACGTACAACTTCGGTAACGACGCGCCGCCGCCGCCGCCGCCGGTGGTTGTCGTTGCGCCGCCGGTTGTCGTCGCGCCGCCGCTGCCATTGTGCCCGCCGGCTGCTGTTACGCCTGGGCCGTTCCTCGTCTTCTTCGATTGGGATCGTTCGGTCATCACGCCGGAAGCTGCCGCCATCCTCGACCGCGCTGCCGACCAGTACGCCTCGACGGGCCAGACGAGCGTCACGCTCGCCGGTCACGCCGACAAGTCGGGTAAGCCGGACTACAACGTCGCGCTGTCACAGCGTCGCGCCGATGCAGTCAAGGACTACATGACCAAGAAGGGTGTTGCCTCGGGCGTTATCACGACCGAAGCCTTCGGCGAGAGCCGTCCGCTGGTCGATACGGCTGATGGTGTTCGCGAGCCGCAGAATCGCCGCGTCGAGATCACCTTTGGTGGTGCTCCGGCCCCGGCGTCGAACGGTCCGTGCCGTCCGCAGTAATCTGACGATCGACAATGAAAGGGCCGCCCTTCGGGGCGGCCCTTTTTTTGTTCAAATCGACCGTCAGAGTGTCGGCAACATTTCTGGCTTGAGCGGTACTGCTTTTAGCAGCGCGAGAGACGAGACTGGGATCAACGCGGCCCGCATCTGATCGCGCAGGCCTCCAGCCCGCCGTCCAAGCGTGTCTTTCGGCAAGATCAGTGCGGCACGACCGGCTCGACCAGCTTCCTCACAAAAAGAATATTGTGCGTCGAGCGTCGAATAGCTGTTGTAGGTCTGCGTCGTGTAGCGATCGAAGCTGTTTTGTGCCCGGGTGCCGTCATAACGCGTGAAGTGCGCCGTCATCGTAATGCGGGCAACGTCGAGCTCCTCGCCATGCTGGCGGAGAAAATCATTGTAATTGCGAACCGTCGCGAGGAACGGCGAATATTGGCATTGCAACGCAGCAATGTTCAGTCCTGCGCGTGTGCTCCAAATCGCGTTCGCCATAGCCTCCGTCGCCGTCATCGGTCGGAGGACAACGTCCTTTGGCGTCATCATGCCCCCGGATACCGGACTTGGGGCTATGACTGACTGCGGCGCGGGTACAATCTCCGTGCGCGCCGGGCGGTGCACAGTGCGGCTCGGCTTGGCGCTCGCGCTCACTGTACCAAGCGCGCCGGCGGCGAGCGTCGTTGCCACTAACAAAATTACTCGGACCATCGTTTCGCCTATCCTGAACCGCGCCCGAAACCGACGCCGACTCAGGATAGAAGTCCGTGTCCGACTTCGCCAGCCCGCGCGAGCACGCCGGCGCAGGGCGATTAGCCGAGGATGCTGCCGAGCTGCATCGCCACCGACATGTCGCCGTCAACCTTGAGTTTGCCCATCATGAACGCCATCTGCGGATTCTGTTTGCCGCTGGCCATGTCCATGAAGTCCGCCATCGCCACCTTGACGGTGCAATCGGTGGCTGAATCAGCGTTGTCGACAACGGCAGGCGAAACGCTGTCGTCGATCCGGACGACGCCGTCCGACCCGAAATCAAACTTGACCGATTTCTTGAGGCCGGCGCTCGCGCCGACGCGCGCCCGCATCTGATCGGTAATCTGCTCGAGGCTCATCTTCGTTTCCTCAATGACATGGGTCACATACAAGAAGGGCCGCCAACGCGGCGGCCCTTCCCCGTCAATGCCGAAGCAATGCTTACGGCTTGGTCGTGGTCTTGGTCGTGTCCGTCGTCGTCGTGGCGGTGCCAGCGGCAGGAGCCATGGCATCGGTCGCGGCGGGAGCGGTCGCCATTGCGTCGGCAGCGCCGGCGGCAGGAGCCGGGGTCGCCATCGCGTCGGCGGCAGGCGCGGCGGCAGGAGCCGTCGTGTCGGTCGTCGTCGTCGAGGTCGAGGTCTCGGCCTTCTTCTCGCCGCAAGCGACGACAGCCAGCGCGAGGCCAGCAACCAGCGAAACAGTCTTAATCTTCGTCATGACACCCATCTTCGACTCCTATTCATGTTTGCGAGCGTGATAGCGGCGGTTTCGGTTCAGCCCTTATCCCCTAACCGAGGTAGACATTAGCCAAGATGTTCGCGTTGCTCAAGCGACATTGCAGGGGACATTTTGGTCACTGCCGAAAGGAATTGCGGAACCCCCGCGCGTAAAGCAGCATCAACGTCTGCCAATGTTTTCATACGGTTCGTCGCCGAAAGGCTAGTGACCCGCGCGTCGCCGATGCCGCAGGGCACGATTCCGGCAAAGTCGCCGAGGTCGGGGTCGACGTTGATCGCCGCCCCGTGCAGCGTTACCCAGCGGCGAACACGGACGCCGATTGCCGCGATCTTGGCCGGATCGTCCGCCGCGCCGGTCCAGACACCAACCCGCCCCGCGATCCGATAGGCCGTCAGATCGAGCCGCGCGAGCGTCGCGATGATCCAGTCCTCGAGCGCCGCGACGAAGCGACGGATGTCGCGTCCGCGCTGGTCGAGGTCAAGCAGGACGTAGATCACGCGTTGGCCCGGGCCGTGGTAGGTATAGCGTCCGCCGCGTCCGGTAGCGAACACCGGCAGCCGCGCATCGAGCAGTTCGGCGGGGTCGGCGCTGGTTCCGGCGGTGTAGAGCGGCGGATGTTCGACGAGCCAGATCAGCTCGCTCGCTTTACCGCGCCGGATTGCCGCGGCACGATTCTCCATCGCTGCGACGGCGTCGAGATAACCGGTCAGCCCCGGCGCGACCCGCCACTCGATATCGTTCACAGTGTCATCGCAGTCCCGCCGCAAAGGCCCGAACATCGGCGATGAACAATTCAGGTTCTTCGAGGCTGGCAAAATGGCCGCCGCACGGCATGTCGGTGTAGCGGACGACGTTGTAACCGCGCTCGACCATCGCGCGCGGCGGGAAGGCGAGCAGATCGTACGGGAACGCTGCGACCGCCGTCGGCACTTCGATTCGCCGTCCTTCGGGGATGGTGAAGCCACCTTCGTCAAACAGACCCTTGTAGATCCACGATGCCGTGTTGAAGCTCCGCGTCGTCAGATAAATCATGATGTTGGTCAGCATGACATCGAACGAAAATGGCGGATCAACGACGCCGTTGCGCCCGCCGACATCGGCCCAGCCGACGAACTTCTCGGCGAACCACGCCGCCACACCCATTGGCGAATCCATCATCGCGAAGCCGAGGCTCTGCGGCTTGGTCCCTTGCAACTGCATATACGCGGTTTCGCGGTCGCGGACCGCTTGCGCCTTCTTCAGCCACGCGATCTCGGCGGGCGTGTCGGGGCGCATGTCGGCCGAGCGCAGGCCGTAGCCACTGAGGTGGATCGCTTCGACGCGCGCGCTGTCGAGGCCGATCCAGCCGCCGATGACGCAGCCCCAATCACCCCCCTGATACAGATACCGGTCATAGCCGAGCGTGCCCATCAGCCGATCGTAAAGCCCCGCCATCGCGCGCGGCCCGATCGGAGCCTTCGGCTTGTCCGACCACGCATACCCCGCCAGCGAAGGAGCGATCACATGGAACGCAGGCCCATCCTCCATCTCCGGTTCAGCCAACCGGTCGATGATGGCGTCGAACTCGACGATCGACCCCGGCCACCCGTGCGCGATCAGCAACGGACGGGCACCCGGGCGCGACGAACGACGGTGTATATAGTGCAGCGATAACCTGTCGCCGACTTCGGCATCGACCTCGACCCGAAAATGCGGGTGGCGATTGAGCCGCGCGACGGCGGCCGGCCAATCGAATGTATCGAGCCAATAGGTACGCAGCCGCTCCATATAATTGCGGTTGGCACCGTACTTCCACCCGGCATCGGTCGGCTCCTCGAAGAAGCGATAGCTGGCGACGCGGTCGCGGATCCACGCCGCTTCATCGGGATTGACGGGAATCGTGAACGGCTGAATCGCGCTCATGCTGCAAGCCTGTGTTTGGCGGCTGCGAGAATGGCGTCGCTCGCCTTCTCCGCGATCATGATCGTCGGGGCATTGGTGTTGCCCGAGACGAGGAACGGCATCACCGACGCATCGACAACGCGCAAACCCTCGACGCCGCGAACGCGTAGATCGCCGTCGACGACCGACGCCGGGTCGGCCCCCATCCGGCACGTCCCGACCGGATGGTAGATCGTTTCCGCCGCGTCGCGCAGCCGCGCGAGAACCGCCGCGTCGTCGGTCACGCCCACGCCCGGCCAGCATTCCTCGCCGCGATACGGCGCGAACGCCGCCGCCGCGCCGATCCGCCGCGCGATCTTGACACCTTCGACCATGACGCGTGCGTCGTCGGGCGATGCCAGATAGTTTGGGTCGATGAGCGGGTGGGCCAGCGGATCGGGCGACGCCAGCTTGATCGTGCCACGACTGTCGGGACGCACCTGGCAGACGTGCATCTGATAGCCGTGTTCCGCCGACATCGTCCCGCGCCCGTGCGGCGCGCCTTTGTACGGCATGAAGTGAAGCTGGACGTCGGGCGCCGCGAGGCCGGGCCGCGTCGATACGAACGCCCCGCTCGGGGTGGCCATGCTCGCTCCCGATCCGGTCTTGCCGAAACGCCATTGGAGCAGCGCCTGGACCTTGCGGTGAAATGCCTTGTTGGCGTTGAGCGTCACCGGCTGGGTCGACGCCCATTGGACGACGACATCGAGGTGATCCTGCAAATTCTCGCCGACTGCCGCGAGGTCGTGAACGACATCGATGCCAAGCGCGCGCAGGTCGACGGCGGGGCCGATTCCCGACAACAGCAGCAGTTGCGGCGAGTTGACCGCGCCGCCGCTCAAAATCGTTTCGCGGGCGCGCACCGTCTCGACGCGCCCGCCCTGCCGATAGCGGACCCCGGTGGCGGTGCGCCCGGCAAAGGTGACCGCTTCGACCTGCACCCCGGTCCGCACCTCGAGGTTTGCTCGCCCCAGCACTGGCGTCAGATAGCCACGCGCTGCCGACCAGCGGCTGCCGTCCTTGATCGTCGCGTCATAATGGCCCGCGCCTTCGAACTGCGCGCCGTTGAAATCGT
Source organism: Sphingomonadales bacterium (assembly GCA_038226115.1). GTDB lineage: Bacteria > Pseudomonadota > Alphaproteobacteria > Sphingomonadales > Sphingomonadaceae > Polymorphobacter_B. The sequence continues at coordinate 10,628 of JBBRQR010000005.1, forward strand.
CGGTCCGCGCGAACCCTGCCTCGACAGCGGCGGCGACGAACACTTCGGCGAGCGCGAGCGGATGGCGGCGGCTCGAGGTATGGAGCGGCCCGCCTTCGCCGTGAAAGTCGTCGGCCCCGCGCTCGCTGTTTTCGGCGCGGCGGAAATACGGCAGAACGTCGCGCCAGCCCCAGCCGGTCAATCCGGTCTGCGCCCAGCGGTCGTAGTCGCTGGCGTGGCCGCGAATATAGACCATGCCGTTGATCGACGACGACCCGCCGAGCACCCGCCCGCGAGGCCAGTATAATGGGCGATCGTTCAGGTGCCGCTGCGGCACCGTCCAGTAGCCCCAGTTCATCGGGCTCGCCTTTTCCGGCGGGATGATGTTGCCGATCCCGGCGGGCATGTGGATGAGCATCGCGTTGTCCTTGCCGCCCGCTTCGAGCAGCAGCACGCGCACTCCCGGGTCTGCCGACAGCCGGTTGGCGAGGACGCACCCCGCCGATCCCGCCCCGACGATGATATAGTCAAAGTCCGCCATAAACGCTCCGAAGCCGATTGCGTCAGTCTATGCGCGCCCGCCGGCGGGACAAGCCGGCGCGCCGAACAAGCCATTTGCGTCGACTTGCGTCACCTTCCGCTCGCTGGCGATGCGTTCGAACACATGCGTCACCGCTGCGGGGGTTGCTGCTGTCAGGGCGCCGCTCGCCACCTCGTCGACCGACCATAGCCAGCTCCGCGCAGGGTCGTCGAGCATGTCCCACGTGGGGAACATCCGCTCGGCGATCGGGCCCGCCGCCAGCCGCGTGATGTCGAGATGGCGGTCGTCGCGTTCGATGCGGGCGAAGGCGGCCACGACCGCGCTCTCCGGACCTTCGAGCAGCTGGAGGTAAAGGTCGGCGCGGCAGATCAGCGCCCCGGTGACGTCGTCGCGGCGGTTATTGCGTCGCGCCCCGACCAGAATGCCGCCGAGCATCGCCGAATCGAACCCGAACGGACGCGATGCATAGATTGTTTGGTACAGCGACATGTTTACTCTCCCCCCGAGTCGTTCTGAAGCTAGGCCATCGCGTCGCCCGCGTCGCCCCTTCACATCGTCGGGCGGCGCTGCCACATGAAGACGCATGAGCGATTCGACCGCCACACTGCCTGACGCCGCCGATTATGGTCGGGTCGAGCGCGTGTCGCCGCTCGTTCGTCGCGTCCTCGCGCCGAACCCCGGGCCGTTCACCTACACCGGCACCGGCACCTATATCATTGGCCACGGGACCGTTGCGATTGTCGACCCCGGCCCCGCCGATACCGCCCACATCGCCGCCCTGCTCGCGGCCGTCGCTGGCGAAACCGTCAGCCACATCGTCGTCACACACACCCACCGCGACCATTCGCCTGCCGCCCCGGCGGTCAAGGGTGCGACCGGAGCGAAAGTGGTCGGCTGCGCACGGCTCGTTCTCGACGACCATGGTCCGCGCGCCGACGCCGGTTTCGACGCCACCTATGCCCCCGACAGCGTCATGGCCGACGGCGACAGCTTCACCGGCCACGGCTGGACGCTGACTGCGCTCCACACGCCGGGACATACCTCGAACCACCTGTGCTTTGCCCTCGCCGAAGAGCGCGCGCTGTTCACCGGCGATCACGTCATGGGCTGGTCGACGACCGTCGTTGCTCCGCCCGACGGCGACATGGCGGCGTATATCGCCAGCCTGCGCCGCCTGCTCGACCGCGACGACAGCGTCTATTACCCGACTCACGGTGCTCCGGTGACCGAGCCGCAGCGCTTCGTCCGCGGCCTCATCACCCACCGCAAGCAGCGTGAGAACCAGATTCTCGCGCGCCTCGCCGACGGGGCCGCGACCGTTCCGGCGATGGTCGCGACGATGTACGCGCAGGTCGATCAGCGCCTACACCCCGCCGCCGGCCTGTCGGTCACCGCGCACCTTATCGACCTTGCCGCGCGCGGGGTTGTGACGCGCCGGGGTGACGCGTGGGCGCTGGCGGCATAAGGGAATCGACATGGACGCACGCCTCAACCTGTTCGGCTCCGCCCCCCCGGTCGATTTCCGCGCCGAGATCGAACGCCTGCGCAAGGAGCGCAACGCCGTCATCCTCGCGCATTATTATCAGGACCCGGTGCTCCAGGACCTCGCCGATTTCGTCGGCGACAGCCTCGACCTCAGCCGCAAGGCCGCTGCGACCGACGCCGACGTCATTGCCTTCTGCGGGGTCAAGTTCATGGCCGAGGTGGCGAAAATCCTGTCACCACAAAAAACGGTCATCCTCCCCGATCTCAAGGCCGGATGCAGTCTCGAAGATTCGTGCCCGCCCGACGAGTTCGGTGCCTTCCGCGCCGCGCACCCCGACCATATCAGCCTGACGTACATCAACTGTTCGGCGGCGGTGAAGGCGCACAGCGACATCATCGTCACCTCATCGTCGGCCGAAAAGATCATCAACCAGCTCCCCCGCGACCAGAAAATCCTGTTCGCCCCCGACAAGCATCTCGGCGCATGGCTCAACCGCAAGACCGGGCGCGACATGCTGCTGTGGGACGGGACGTGCATCGTCCACGAACGGTTTTCGGTCACCGAATTGCTCAAGCTGAAGGCGCTCAACCCCGCCGCGCCGGTGCTCGCACACCCCGAATGTCCGGCGGCGATCCTCGACCTCGCCGATTATATCGGCGCGACGAGCGGCATCCTCGATTACGCGCTGAAGTCGCCCGAACCCACGCTGATCGTCGCGACCGAGCCGAACATCATCCACCAGATGCAGCTCCGCGCGCCGCACAAGACCTTTATCGGTGCGCCGGGGGCGGATGGGAAGTGCGGCTGCAACATGTGCCCGTTCATGGCGATGAACACGCTCGAAAAGCTGTACCTGTGCCTGCGCGACCTGACCCCGGTGATCGAGGTTCCCGAGGCGATCCGCGTCCGCGCGAAACTCCCCCTCGACCGGATGCTGGAGATGGCGAGCGCGGTCACGCCGGTGCCGGTGACGGGGGACTAGGCGGGAATTGCGGTCGCCACGCCCAAGACGGTCGCTGCTTTAGCCAATTGTGTGTCGAAAGTCGCAAGCGTCATGCCAAGGCGGCGACAGGTGGCGACGTGGATGGCGTCCGGCATGCGCAGACCAAGGTCGATCCGACGAACGAACAAGAGCGCGAGACGGAGATCGGACGGTTCGTTCTCGATGATCTCTAGCGTTCCGGCGCACCATTCGTCCATCGCCGAAAGCCGGTCGGTGGCAAATTCATGCGTAATCGAACCCATGCGCGTCAGTCGGGCGATCGCCGACGAAAACTCGCCTATCGCGAGAGTGCTGATGGCAGGCGAGCCGAGTTCCGACAGCCATCGATCCACCGTCCCGCTCGTCATCTCTTCGATAAAATGCGGGACGACGACGCTGGCATCCAAATAAGTTACCATGGCGTCTCGTCATACATCTCGTTCAAGAGCTGGACCGCGCTGATCGTCATCGTCGGGCCCTTTCGCCGACCTTCTTCGACGCGCGCGTTGGCCGCGAGCCACGCCGCTTTGTCGAATTCCTTGCGCGCGCTGATTTCGACGACGGGCTTGCCATGTCGGGTGATCACGACCTCCTCTCCCGCGAGCGCGCGGTCGATCAGACGGGGCAGCGTGTTCTTGGCTTCGGCGACGCTGTAGCGCGGCATGGCGACACTCCTGAATTATAGCTACATGCTATAGCCATAATCCGCGCTTGTCGAGATTGGCGAGGCCGCTAAGCCAGCGCCATGGATACCGATTTCGACCTCGACGCCTTCGTCATTGCTACCCTCGCCGAGGATCTCGGCCCCGGCGGCGACGTCACGTCCGCCGCCGTCATCCCCGCCCATGCGACGCTGACCGCCGTCATGGCGAGCCGCGACGCGATCGTCGTCGCGGGGCTCGAGATCGCCGCCGTGTTCTTCGGTGAACTCGACCCCGCCGTCGAGATCGAGCGCTTCGTCGTCGACGGCGACCACGTGTCGGCTGGCACCGCGCTCCTCCGGGTGAACGGCAATGCTCGCGCGCTCCTCGCAGCCGAGCGGTCGGCGCTCAATACCGTTCAGCATCTGTCGGGCATTGCGACGCTCACGCGCACCTTTGTCGACGCGATTGCCGGCACCGGCGCGGTCCTGCTCGACACGCGCAAGACGCTGCCCGGGCTGCGCGCGCTCGAAAAATACGCGACGCGGATGGGCGGCGCGACCAACCATCGGCTGCGACTCGACGACGGCTGTCTGATCAAGGACAACCATATCGCCGTTGCCCGGGGGGTCGATCTTGCCGTCCGCGCTGCCGTCGCCGCCGGGCTGGGAATCGCTGCCGGTGGCCTGCCGATCGTCGTCGAGGTCGATCGGATCGATCAGATTGACACTGCGCTCGCCGCCGGGGCCGACCGGCTGCTGCTCGACAACATGGACGCCGCGACCCTGGGCGCCGCTGTCGCGCTGGTCGGCGGGCGCGTCCCGACCGAGGCGAGTGGCGGCGTTCGTCTCGACACGATTCGCGCGCTCGCCGAAACCGGCGTCACCTTCATTTCGGTCGGGCGACTGACTCAATCCGCTCCTGCCGCCGACATCGGCCTCGATTATGTTTGAGCTGCTCGCCGCCGCTACCGCCCTCGCCTGTGCGATCCCCGCCGACCTGATGCCCGCGCCGGTTGTGCCGCAGGAGGAAAGCCGGATCGTGCCGGTCGAACACCTTGTGTTGGCATACTATTGGTGGCCGCAGGAGTGTCGCCGCGCCGATGCCGCCGCAACGCCGGGGTGTCACGCGGGATTCGGTCTGCGCGTCCACGGGCTGTGGCCCGACGGGCCGGGGACGACCTACCCGCAATTCTGCCGCGCGCCGACGCCGCTGGCCGCCGCGGAGGTTCGTCGCAACTGGTGCCTGACGCCGTCACCGACGCTGCTGCAGCACGAATGGGCGAAGCACGGGACGTGCCATTGGCCCGACGCCGCGCATTATTTCGCCGATATGCGCCGGGTCGCCGCGCGGATCGCGCTGCCGGACCTCGACCGAGCCGCGACTGCCGGAGCGGTGCGCGATGCGATGGTTGCCGCCAACCCGCGTCTGCCCCGCGATGCGCTGTTCGTCGGAACCGACTCGAACCAATGGCTGACCGAGGTCCGCGTCTGCCTCGATCTCGCCAAGCGCCCGCACGGCTGCGTCGGCGGGTTGGGGGCCCCCGACGCTGTCCCCGTCCGCGTCTGGCCGCGCTGACCGATTCGCGGGTATGCGGCAGTGCGTTGGGGCTGATCACCGGCCCGCGCCGCCGAATCCGAACAACTCGTCGCGACGACGGCTCGCTTCGCCCATCTTCGCGGCCGTTGCCGTTGCGTGGCCTGGTCGCGTGCTCGACACAGGCTTGGACTGCGGGGGCAGTCGCTGAGTTTCGGGCGGGATTTTACGCATGACGCAAGGCAAGCGCGCCTTTGACCGGGTGGCCGCAACCGTGCGCCGCGCCTTTCCCGACCATGTCTTCGTCTGGCACCGTAGCAGCGGGGCTCAGGCGATAACCATAAGGGCGCGAACACAGATCATGGCATTGGGCGGCGCGGCATTGATTATCGGGTGGCTGGGGATCGCCACGGGGAACCTTGCGACCGGCCAGTCGAGTGCGGATGTGGCGAAATCGGCCGAACTCGCGCGGATGCAGGCGCGGCTCGCGGCGATGACGTCGTCGACCTCGGCGCTGAAGGGCGAAGTCGCCGACCGCGCCGCTGCGATCGAAAAGCGGCAGGCGTTCCTCGCTGCGCTGCTCGCGCCAAAGCATGATCTGGCGCAACTCGCCGCGCTGATGCCGCGCGCGGGTGATGTCACCACGGCGCGTGATCTGCTGCCGGGTGCGCGCGACGGCCTGCTCGCGCCGTTCCGCAAGCTGGAGAGCGAACAACTCGCGTTCGTCGATCAGGCGACGAATGCCGCCGACGCGCGGTTGCGCGATACCCAGTCGCTCGTTCGCCGCCTCGGCCTCGACCCCGACCGGCTGCTTGCGGCGTCGGCGTTCGACGCCGGACGCGGGGCGATGGGGATCGCGGCGGGCGTCGGCGGGCCGTATCAGCCGGTCAGCGCCCCGGTCGACGCCGAGCCGCGTTTCAAATCATTGTTCATCAGCTGGAAAAAGCTGACGGCGCTCGAAAGCGCGCTTTCCGTTATCCCGTCGTACGTGCCGGTCCGGTCGGTCAGCTATTCATCGGGCTTCGGCGTCCGTTTCGATCCGTTCACGGGCATGAGCGCGCTTCACGCCGGGGTCGATATGACCGGACGGCAGGGCGACCCGATTTACGCCGCCGCGAACGGCGTGGTCGGCGTCGCCGGCTGGGCAGGGGCTTACGGGAACTGCATTGAGGTCGCGCACGGCCGCGGGCTCGCGACGCGCTACGGCCATTTGTCGGCGATCCTCGTCCGCCCCGGACAGGTCGTCCACCAAGGCGATGTGATCGCGCGCATGGGGTCGACCGGGCGCTCGACCGGCACGCACCTCCACTTCGAGGTCCGGCTCGACGGTCGGGCGGTCAACCCGCGCCCCTATCTCGACGCGTCGACTTACGTCCTTGCCGTCCAGCATCGCGCCGCCGACCCGATCGGTCCGGGCTTCGCCGCCGGGGACAGCGCGCTCTAGCATCGCGCGGGCATCGCAACGGCACCGCGATTGTACCGCGCCCGCCAACGTCCTATGTCCAGTGCATGAGCAGCGTAAACCTTTCGTCCGCCGCCGCCGCCCGCGTCGCCGCGATTGCCGCGCGGCAGGGCAAGCCAGGGTTGAAGCTCCGCCTCGCGGTCGACGGCGGCGGGTGCGCGGGCTTCCAGTATAAGTTCGGTCTCGAAAGCACCGCCGCCGACGACGACCTGATCGTCGAAACCGACGGCGTCGCGATGCTCGTCGACCCTATCAGCCTGCCGTTCCTCGATGGCGCGGTGGTCGACTATGTCGAGACGATGGGGGCAGCCGCGTTCAAGGTGACCAACCCGAACGCGGCAAGCGGTTGCGGCTGCGGGTCGTCGTTCTCCGTTTGAAGCCGCAGTCCTCCGCCTGCGAAAAATGAAAATCGCGACGTTCAACGTCAACGGCATTTCGGCCCGCCTTCCGCGCCTGCTCGACTGGCTGGCGGAGGCGTCGCCCGATGTTGTCTGCTTGCAGGAAATCAAGACGATCGACGCCGGGTTCCCGACCGATGCAATCGGCGCCGCCGGTTATCATTCGCTGGTTCACGGCCAAAAGGGCTTTAACGGCGTCGCCATCCTGTCGAAGGAACCGGCGATCGAAACCGCGCGCGGGCTCGCCGGTGATGCGAACGACGACCATTCGCGCTACCTCGAGGCGGCGGTCGGCGGCGTCGTTATCGCGTCGATCTATCTGCCCAACGGCAACCCCCAGCCGGGGCCGAAGTTTGACTATAAATTGGCGTGGTTCGACCGCCTTGCCGCGCGCGCGCAGATGTTGCTGTCGCTTGAGCAACCCGTTGTTCTCGCGGGCGATTATAACGTCTGTCCGCAGCCGGTCGATGTCTTCAGCGAAGCCGCGATGGCCGCCGACGCGCTCGTCCAGCCGGAGACGCGGGCGAAGTTTCGCACTTTGTGCTTCCAGGGGTGGACCGACGCGATTCGCAGCGTTCAGCCGAGCGGGGCGGCGTTCACGTTCTGGGACTATCAGGCGGGGGCATGGCCGCGCGACCTCGGCTTGCGGATCGACCACCTGCTCCTGTCGCCCGCCGCCGCCGACCGCCTGTCAACGGCGGGCATCGACCGTACCGTACGCGGCGGCGAGCGCGCGTCGGATCATGTCCCGGTGTGGGTCGATCTCGCGCTCTAGGCGCTGATCGTGCGAGGTATGTGAGCTTCCGCGCAGACAGGCGCCGTCCCGCGAACCCCTTCGTGTGAGGTTAGTGAGCTTTCGCTGTGCCGAGCGACCGCTCATAGATGCGATACGTCTTGGTCACTTCGGCTTCGATGACATCGGCGATCGACCGCATCGGGCCGTTGTCCTCGAGGATCCAGCCGATCTCGCCGCGCTTGGCACCATAGTTTTCGACGGCTGTGCGGCGGATATATTCGATCATCTGGAACGCCATGATCGACGCCAGCCGTGTCCCCTGCAGCGACTTGACGACGCCGAGCAACGGCACGCGAATGCGCGTGATCTTTGGTTTACGCAGCCGCCACAGTAGCTTTGCCCAATTGAACGGGAACAGCCGCCCGCCGAGATCGCGAGTGAATTCGTTGAGATCGGGGAGCGCAATCAGGAAGGCGACCGGCACGCCGTCGACCTCGGCGATGCGGACGAGGTCGTTGTACACGATCGGCTTGAGCTTGACCCCGACGTGCGCGACCTCGAGCGGGGTCAACGGCACGAAGCCCCAATTTTCCGACCACGCGTCGTTGAGGATACCGAGAATAATCGCGGCTTCCTCGGCGAAGCGGCTTTTGTCGACCATCCGCGTTTTGACCTTGCCGCTCTTTTCGCTGGCGGCGACGATCTTCTGAACGATGTCGGGGAAGGGCTTGTCGATTCCCAGTTCGTAGGTGTGCAGATCCTTGAGCCCGACATAGCCATGCGCCTCGATCAGCCGCGCGTAAAAGCTGAGATGGTGGCCCATCATCACCGTCGGCGCGCGGTCGAACCCGGCGACGAGAAGTCCCGGCTCATCCCAGATCGACAGGCTGAACGGCCCCATCGCCGTCGTCATGCCCTCGGCCCTGAGCCAGTTTTCCGCCGTATCGAGTAAAGTGTCGGCGACGGTCTGATCGTCGATACACTCGAACATACCCCAATGGCCGATGCCCGGACCCATATGATCGAGGACGAGACGATCGACCTGCCCCGAGATGCGCCCGACGATCTGCCCGTCGCGCTTCGCCATCCAGTACCGCGCGCGCCCGTGTTCGAACCACGGGTTGGTCTTGATCCCGTCGATCAGCGCACGCGCCTCGCTTCGGAGCGGCGGGACCCATGCCGGATCGTTGGCGTACAGCCGATAGACCAGTTCGATAAATGCCTTGCGGTCGGCAGCGGTCGTTGCCTCGACAATGGTGACCGCGCCCCCCGGCATCGTCACGCAGCCTGGCGTTGGGGGGGCTTGGCGGCGGCGCGGTCACGCTGGCGCGGATGGCCACTGGCGACGCCGCCCGACAGGCGTGCGACCCATGGATAACGCGCGGCAATTTCCTCGGTATAGCCGAGGTTGAACACCGTCGCGCTGCGCTCCGGACGCGCGATCCGTTCGTAAAACGTGCCGAACAGCCGGTCCCACGCGAAGTTGGTGATCCCGAAATTGCCGCTCTCGTCGTGGAAATGGTGCGCCATGTGACGCGCCTTCATCGCCACCAGCCACGCATTCTTGGGCTTGTACGACAAGTGCTGGATGCAGTGGCAGAACTCGTAGAAGCACGTCGTCAGGACGCCGGTCGCGAGCGCCACGGCCGCCCCGCCGACCCCGCCGATGGCATAGCCGAACGGAAGCGTCATGATGAATACCGGCGGCAACTCACTGGCGAGGCTGCCGAACAGGATCTCGAGGTGGTTCGGATCCTGATGGTGGTCGTAGTGGATCCGCTTCCACGTCGCCGCGAGGAATGGCACCTTCCACATCCACCGGCTGTGGAGCACCCAGCGATGGAGGCAGTACCAGACGAGCGGATAGACGAGCATCACGAACACGCTCGCCAGCCCCGCCTGAACCAGCGTCGGCGGCGACCAGATGGCGACACCGAGGGCAAGCGCAGCGATCACGAGATAGGTTCGGATCGTGTAATATTGGAAATATGCGACCACGAGCTGACGCAGGTCCATCTTGTTGAGATAATGCGACCGCTGCCAGATTGCGGTTGGCGCGTCGGGGACTGCCTTCACGGGTGCTGCTCCATCCATCGTCGTCATATAGGAACGCAATAGGGCGGTTTTAGGACGCGCTTTATTCTTCCGTTCGAAACAATACCGTCTCGCCAATCAGGAAGAACAGCAGGAACGCCGCCCATGCCGCGAGCAGCGGCGGCACCGAACCGAAGCCGCCCATCGCCACCATGAAATTATCGGCGACGAAAAATGCGAAGCCGAGGAACATGCCGAGGACCGCGCGGATGAACAAACGCCCCGAGCGCGCCAGTCCGAAAGCGGCAACCGCGCCAAGGAGCGGCATGAGGATCGCCGACAACGGGCCGGACACCTTGTGGTTCGCGGCCGCAACGAGCGGCGTCACGCGCTTGCCCGCCGCGCGCTGCTCGCCGATCAACGGGATCAGATCCCAGAACGCAGTTTGGGCGGGCGTTACCGTCATCGTTGTGAATTGGGTCGGCGTGACGGGGCTGGCGAAGTCGCTGGCCGCCAGCGTCCGCTCGACCCCCTTGGCGACGTCGAACGCGCGGACACCGGTCAACTGCCACCCGCCGCGCATCGGGCGTGCTTCGCGCGCGTGCACCACTGAAAACAGTCTATCCTGCGTTCGGTCGTAGATCGTCACGTCGTGGAGAACGGTCGCGGCCCCGGCGCCGGTTACCGTCGCTGCGTGAAACAAGTCATCGCCGCCGCGCACCCACGCATCGGACACCGCGGGAGTGTTTCGCGCAATCGGGCCATATTTGACCGCCTGCCATGCGGTCAGCGCCTTGTTCGCCTTGACGACGACGGCCTCGTTGAACGCAAAATTGACCGCCGCGATCCCAAGCGCGGCAAGGATGAGCGGTGCGAGGATCTGGTGTGCGGAAATGCCCGCCGCCTTGAAGATGATGACTTCCGAATTGGCGTTCAGCGTTGCGAGCGTCACCAGCGTTCCGAGCAGGACCGCGAACGGCAGGAACAGCGCGATCAGCTGCGGCACACGCAGACTGACATAATGCCACAGGTCGGCCTCGGTATTGCCGTGGACGGCGAGGATCTTGCTCGATTCGCCAAGCAGATCGAGCGTCATCAGGATGACGACCAGCCCGGCAAGGAACGCGCCGGTGCGCGTCAGCAGCAGCCGCGCGGTATAGCGCGCGATCGTCGGCGATGGGAACAGCCTCATTCGGCGGCTGCCGGCGATGTCGCCTCGCGCCACGGCGCGGGACGACGGATGAGGCCGACGACAAAGCGCACGACCTTCCCGAACGCGCGCTCGAGCCCGCCGATCGGCTGCCCGCCGGGGACGAAGGCGAGGATATAGAACATATAAAAGGCAATCCCGGCAAAGGCGGCGAACGGCACGACCTGTGCCAGCACAGGGTCGACGGCGCCGATCCGCCCCATCGCCTCGCCGTACTGGCTCGTCTTGAAGAAGACGACGAGAAAGATGATCGCCAGGAACACGCCCAGCCCCGACGTCGACCGCTTCGGCGGCACCGCCAGCGCGACGGCGAGAAACGGCAGGACGAACATAACCGCGACCAGCGCGATCCGCCGCCACAACGACGCGACGTTCTGGACGTGGAGGCCGTGCGGCGCCGCCGGATCGGCAGCAGCGGCGGCGAGTTCGGGGAGCGTCAGTTCGGCATCCTCGTCGCCGCGTGCGCGGAAATTGGCGATCGCCGGCAGGTTGACCGGCAGATCCTGCTGTTTGAACGTCAGCACGCGCGGGACGACGAAGCTCGACGCGGTGTGAACCATCGTGCCGTCGGTCAGGCGGAGCAGGATCACGTCGCGGTCGTCGGTCGACAGGAACGTCCCGCGTTCGGCGGTAACCGCGACCGATTGGCCGTTCTTGCCCTCGGTCCACACGAACAGCCCGCGCAGGTCGGCACCGTGGTTGCGACTTTCCTCGACGCGGATGGTCGTCGTTTTGGCGATCTTGGCGAATTCGCCGACCTTGATCGATGCCCCCAGTGCGCCGGAGCGCAGCTCGAACTGCAACCCCTCATAGGCGTAGCGCGAATAGGGTTCGGCAAAGCCGACGATGAGGAAGCTGACCCCGGCGAACACGACCGCAAAAACCATCGGCACGCGAAGCATCCGGATATACGACACGCCAACCGCGCGCAGCGCGTCGAGCTCGCTCGACAGTGCAAGGCTGCGGAATGCCAACAAAACGCCGAGCAGCACGCCGATCGGAATGCCGAGCGACAGATATTCGGGAATGAGGTTACCGAGCATCCGCCACACGACCGACACCGGCCCACCTTCGTTTATCACGAAGTCGAACAGCTTGAGCATCTTGTCGAGCAGCAACAGCATCGCCGCGACGGTCAGCGTCGCGAGCAACGGCACCAGGATAAGCCGGGCAAGGTAGCGATCGAAACGGGTGAACAAGCGCAAAACCGCTTAGCCTCGCACAGCGCGTCTGACCGGGGCGGTCGAGCGATAAGCGCCTATAGACTGCCGTCGAGACGCGGTCATCGGCAAAGTTCGTAACGAATGGCGCACTAGGGGTCGCGGCACAAATAATGGTTCAGCGCGGCCAACCTTACAGGCTTTGTAATTTGTCCGCACTCTCCCAGCAGCTTAGCGTGGTCGATAATTCGGGAGATCATATGTCGGTTAAGCTCATCGCGTTCATTATCGCTGGTCTTTCCGCAGTCCCGGTGGCGGCGGTCCAATTCGACCCGCTGCCCGCAATCGACTCGTATCAACGATCATCTTTCGGCGAATTCGCGCAAACCACATACCACGGCGGTCTCGGGGAAACGACGTCGGCGGGCGGGCGGGCATCGGCGGTGTTCGCGCCGAACGCGCAGGTCAGCCTCAACGGCAGCATTGGCTATCGTTTCACGACGGAGCTGACGTATCGCTTCCGCCTCGATGGCCCGGCGGATATGGTCGTACCGCTGATTGCCTATACGACGATCGCGTTGTCGAAGACCTCTGCGTACGGCCATATCTACGCGGGTCTGGATATCGGCGACGGCGTCAACGCGATCTACGATAAGTTTCTTCTCATCGACGAGTCCGAAATCACCATCACGTCGTTCACCGGTGGGATCCATTTCAACGGCCACACCGGCGCAACGGGTGACATCCACCTGTTCGCCGACTCCATCGGCGGCGACAGCACGGCGTTCGTCGACCCCTATCTCGTCATCGATCCCGCCTTCGCCGCGATCGATCCGAACTATGCGTCGACCTACCGCTTCGCGTTCAGCGACGGGGCCAGCAATGTCCCCGTCGGCGGTCCGGCCGCAGTGCCCGAGCCGGCGTCGTGGGCGATGCTCATCGTCGGTTTCGGCATCATCGGCTTGGCGACCCGCCGCCGCGCCCCTGCGATAGCCGCCTAGCAGCGCCAGACCGCGCAGGGCGCTACGCCGCCGCAGGCAATGTCAGCCCGACCGCAATCGCCGCCGCGTCGAACTGGCGCAGGATCTCGGCGATCTGATCGGGTGTGTGCTCGGCGCACAGCGAACAGCGGAGCAGGTACACACCCGTCGGCGTCGCCGGGGGCCTAGCGAAATTGACGTAGACGCCGCGCTCCAACAGCGCCTGCCACATCGCCAAGGTCGTCATCTGATCGGGCATGATGACGGCA